>PNMN01000105.1 GCA_013823655.1 Comamonadaceae bacterium
CTTGAATTTCATCGATGATCTTGTCCAGTTTCTTGTCGCCGCCGAAGACGATGTCCTTCTCCTGGAAGTCGGAGGTGAACTGCATCGTCACGAAGGTGTCCACACCGGTCATGCCGATGTAGTAATTGCGGCGCGCGGCCCAGCTGTACTGGCCGCAGCCCACGGGGCCGTGGGAGATGTGGATCATGTCCTTGATGGGGCCCCACACCACGCCCTTGGAGCCCGCATAGGCGCAGCCGCGGATCGTCATCACGCCGGGTAGCGACTTGATGTTGGACTTCACGCCGCAGTCGGGCTTGCCCTCTTCGTAGGTGTTCAGGTGCTTGGCGCGGCGCTTGGCCATCTTTTCGGGATAGGCCTTGAGCACTTCATCGATCAGGGCCTTGTTGGCGGCCTTGCGCTCTTCAACGGTGGCGGTCATGGGTCACTCCATTGGATGGTGGGGATCGGGGGGCGAGCCCCACCCCGGCGCCACGCAGGCGCCGGGTGGAAGCGTCGCTTTTTTCTTCAGTGGGCGATCAGGCGGCCAGCTCGGCCGCGGTCTTGCCGACTTCGGTCTCGTCGACGGTCTTCATGATCCCGTGCTCCATCAGCAGGTCTTCCAGCTGGTCCATGGTGATGGGGGTGGGGATGGTGCCGTTGCCGGCGTTGCCATGGACCTTCTGGGCCAGGGTGCGGTATTCCTGCGCCTGCTTGGATTCCGGTGCGTATTCCAGAACGGTCATGCGACGCAGCTCGGCGTGCTGCACGATGTTGTCGCGCGGCACGAAGTGGATCAGGCGCGAGCCCAGCATCTGGGCCAGGGAGTCGGCCAGTTCCAGTTCCTTGTCGGTCTGGCGCTCGTTGCAGACCAGGCCGCCCAGGCGCACACCGCCGCTGTTGGCGTACTTCAGAATGCCCTTGGAGATGTTGTTGGCCGCGTACATGGCCATCATCTCGCCCGACATCACGATGTAGATTTCCTGCGCCTTGTTCTCGCGGATCGGCATCGCGAAGCCGCCGCACACCACGTCACCCAGCACGTCGTAGGACACGTAGTCCACGCCTTCGTAGGCGCCGTTTTCTTCCAGGAAGTTGATCGAGGTGATCACGCCGCGACCGGCACAGCCGACGCCTGGCTCCGGGCCACCGGATTCCACGCAACGGATGTCGCGGTAGCCGATCTTCATGACGTCTTCGAGCTCGAGGTCTTCCACCGAACCGGCTTCAGCGGCCAGCGAGAGGATGGTGTCCTGCGCCTTGGCGTGCAGGATCAGGCGGGTCGAGTCGGCCTTGGGGTCGCAGCCGACGATGAGGATCTTCTGACCCATCTCGGCCAGGGCCGCGAGGGTGTTCTGGGAAGTGGTGGACTTGCCGATGCCACCTTTGCCGTAGAAGGCGATTTGACGAAGCTTAGCCATGTCAGTACTCCAAACAAGTAGGGGTTGAAACCAAGGTTGCGATACACCGCGACCAGGTCAGCCTGACGTGCCTATAGATCTTGTTATCGGATCACGCATCGGCCGGACTTGTGTCCGCGCAGCCACTCCTTTGCACCTTCCGTGCCATGCCGCTCCAGCCCTCTGTCCACACACCGCAAGTGCTTGTTTTACAGAGGGAAAACAGGATTTTTCGGGGGCTCGCACGAGGTCCGATGGGCTTTGTTCCGAACCCGACAAAGCGCGCCCGCCGCGTCGCAAACGGCACGCCTGCGACGCTGGCTCCGGCCGCTTGTGTCGTGTTTGCTGCGCCCCTTGGCGCGCGCGAGGGTTTGTTGGGGCTGGTACGTTCATTGCAGACAGTGGCGGTGAGTCTTTCCCTTCCCCAACCACAGGAACCGCCATGACCACGCTGACCGCGCCCGCCGCCATCGAAGACACCGCCTTCGCCCGCCTCGAAAAAGAAGGCCGCATGCTCAACCCGGTGCTCAAGGCGCCGACCCATGTCGAGGGCCGCTTCGGCTTCCGCGGCGAACTGGCGCTGCGTTTTGCCGACAAGATGGCCGACGAGGCGCGCCCGCCCGAACTCAAGTGCGACCAGGTCATGGCCGTGGCCCGCGTGGGCGAGCAGCACCTGCCCTTCTTCTGCGGCTGGCTGCTGTCCTTCGAATCGCTCAAGGTCGTGGCCGACGTGCTGGGCGACACGCTCAGCGCCGGCGGCAAGTACTTCCTGTTCTGCGACAACATGGACATCTCCCGCAAGTACCAGGTGCCGTACAAGGGCGCCATGTTCTACGTGCTGCCCATCCTGGAGAACACGGTCTACAACGAGATGCTCGAACTGCTCTACCTGGAGAAGGGCGACCTCAAGAAGAAGGACACCGCCGGCAAGCTCGACGCCGTGGCCGACGCCGCACTCAAGTACGACGTCACCTACGACACCATCACCTACGACGAAGGCCTGAAGCTGATGGGCCCGGTGCGCAACGTCAACGAGAACCGGCCGGTCTGAGCGCCTGACCGGCCGCGATGGACGATGAACCGGTCCAGCCCCACCGCTGGTACAGCACCAACCTCGTGGGCGTGCCCGCGCGGGTGCTGGCCAGCACCGCGTTCAACGCGCACCCGCTGCCCCTGTCCATCGCCGGCACGCGCGAATGCCACCCCGGCCTGTTCAGCCTGCTCGCGCGCTGCCAGGGCCTGAACGACGCGGCGGAGGTGTTCGTGCACTACCTCGACATCGCCTTCGGCCTGCGCAGCCCCGCCGCCCACGAGGCGGCCGATCTGGGACCGACCGAACGCCGCCGCTGGCGCAGCAGCTGGCGCAAGCTGCTGCAGGCCTGGGGCATGGACAACGCCAGCCCCGCCGGGGCCGTGCTCAAGGGCTGGGTCGAAAGCCGCTTCGGCCTGGTGCCCACGCACCACCGCCAGCCGCTGCAGCGTTTTCCGTCACCGGCCTGGGTCACCTACCTCGAAGAAAAAACCTTCAGCCGCCTGCACAACAACAACATCCACCAGCAGCTGGACCTGCTGTTCGAGTTCTGCCAGTGGGCGCTGCAGCGCTTCGGCCTGCCGGGGCATGCGGCGGCGGGTGCGCCCCATGTGCGGCTGTGGCGCGGCAGCACGCGCTGCGACGAGCAGCTGGTCGGTGGTTCACTGCAACAAAGGCACTGCACCGTGCGGCTGAACAACCTGGTCTCGTTCAGCCTGTCGGCAGAAGACGCCGGCTGCTTCGGCGACTGGGTGTTCGAGGTGCAGGTGCCCGCCAGCAAGCTGCTGGTCTTCCCCGGCCTGCTGACCGGGCAGGTGCTGCAGGGCGAACAGGAAGTGCTGGCCCTGGGCGGCGACTACGAGGTGGTGGCGCGCTATGGCTGAAGCGAAACACCCCCGCGCCGCTTCGCGTCACCCCCTCCAGGGAGGCGGCACCAGAGGCCCGGCAAAGCCGGTTCCTCGGTGCCTCTCGGTGGCGTTGTTTCATGCGATGCAGCTGGCGCTCCGGCGACATGAGAACTGAACATCATGACTGAGCAGTTCGACCGGGCCCTGGGCGCCTACCTGGGCCTGGCCATCGGCGACGCGCTCGGCGCCACGGTCGAGTTCATGCGCCCGCGCGAGATCCTGCTGCAGCACGGCATGCACCGCGACATCGTCGGTGGCGGCTGGCTCAAGCTGGCGCGCGGCCAGGTCACCGACGACACCTCCATGAGCCTGGCCCTGGGCGACGCGTTGCTGCTGGGCGGCGCCGACGGCATCACCGCCCTGCGCGACGGCCAGGACGACGCGCTGCTGCAGACCATCGGCCAGGCCTACGTGGCCTGGTGGCGCGCCGGCCCGGTGGACTGCGGCAACACCTGCCGCCGCGGCATCCTGCGCTTCCTGCACGAAGGCAGCCTCAGCGGCCCGCCCAACGACGGCGACGGCGGCAACGGCGCCGCCATGCGCAACCTGCCGGTGGCCCTGGCCACGCTGGGCGACCGCGCGGCGTTCGAGCGCCTGTCCATCGCGCAGGCCCATGTCACCCACCACCACCCGCTGTCGGACGCCGCCACGCTGGGCCTGGGCCACCTGCTGCGCGGGCTGATCGCGGGCGACGACCACGCGCGCCTGTGCCAGCGCATCGACCAGTGGGTGGCCGAAGAACCGGCGTTCCGCCACACGCCCTATCGCGGCCGCGCCACCGCCTACGTGGTGGACACGGTGCAGACCGTGCTGCACTTCATCCGCACGCACGAGGACGTGGAGGACGCCGTCATCGCCACCGTCAACCAGGGCGACGACGCCGACACCACCGGCGCGCTGGTGGGCATGCTGGCCGGCGCGCGCTGCGGCGCCAGCCGCCTGCCCTGGCGCTGGCTCAGCCGCCTGCAGCCGGCCACCGTGCGCGCCATCACCGACCAGACCAGCGGCCTGCTCGCCCTGGCCGACCAGTTGTCTCACCCCGTGATCGCCCGAGGGAAAACGCCATGACCCACCTCGTCTTCTTCGAAAAACCCGGCTGTGGCGGCAACGCCCGCCAGCGCGCCGCGCTGCAAGCCGTCGGCCACACGCTGGAGCGGCGCAACCTGCTCACCGCGCACTGGACGCGCGAAGCCCTGCTGGAATTCCTGGCGCCGCTGCCCGTGGCCGACTGGTTCAACCGCGCCGCGCCACGCGTCAAAAGCGGCGAGGTGCGGCCCGAAGCACTGACAGCCGACGCCGCCCTGGCCCTGCTGATCGCCGAGCCCCTGCTCATCCGCCGCCCGCTGATGCAGAACACCGCCGACGGCAGCCGCCACGTCGGCTTCGACACCGACGCCGTCAGCGCCTGGGTCGGCCTCGAACCCTCGGCCCAGCGCCCGGCCTCGCTCGAAGGCTGCAGCTCCCCCACCCACGCCTGCCGCCACGGAGACCACCATGCCGCTGTTTGACTACCACTGCAAAGCCTGCAACGCCGACTTCGAGCTGCTGGTGCGCGCCAGCACCGTGCCCACCTGCCCGCACTGCGCCAGCACCGAGCTGGACAAGTGCGTCTCCCGCATCGCCCCGGCCGGCAAGATCGAAGCGATCCGCATGGCCCACCGGCGCGTGGCCGACGCGGCCGGCCACTTCAACCACTACAGCCCATCCGAACGCGCGCGGCTGCTCAAGGGCAAGAGCGTCTGACCCTGGAGGCGCCATGAGCGAGACCACCGACCACGGCGCCGACGCCTTCTTCCGCGAACAGCGCGACGCCTTCACGCACACCCTGGCCACGCAGGGCAGCGAAGCCGCGCTGCTGCAGGCCTGGGACAGCTTCGACGGCAACGTCGCCATCCAGTGCGAAGGCCAGCCGCCGGTGGACTGCGCCAAAGGCTGCGCCAGCTGCTGCACGCTGCGCGTCACCGCGCTGGCGCCCGAGGTGTTTGTGCTGGCCGACTACCTGCGCGCCACCGCCCCCGCCCTGCAGCGCCACGGCATCGACCTGATCGGCGCCGTGCGCGAAGCCGACGCCGCCACCCGCGGCCTGAATGAGCCCGCCCGCGTCGCCGCCCGCCGCCGCTGCGCCTTCGTCGTCAAAGGCGTGTGCCTCATCCACCGCGCGCGGCCCCTGGCCTGCCGCGGCCACGCCTCACACGACCGGCGCGCCTGCGCCGACGCCGCCGCCGGCCGCGTGGACCAAGTGCCCTTCTCCGGCCCGCACCGCCTGGTGCGCCTGCTGCTGCAGGCCGCCCTGCAGGCCGCGCTGCGCGACCAGGGCAAAGCCTGGGGCGCCTACGAACTCAACCACGCCCTGGTGCTGGCACTGGACCGGCCCGACGCACAGGCCGCGTGGCAACAGGGCGAAGACCCGCTGGCCGAGGCGGCGGCCGATCTGGAGCTGCGTGAGGCGATGGCGGCGGGGTTTGATGAGATGCGGCGGTGAAGGTTGGGGCTGTGGACGCCCCGTTGTCGATTCAACGCGCTGCGTTGAAGGACTGTTCTGCAGCAGGAGCGGACAGTGAAAGTCGATCGCTGAAAGACGGCTGATGCGCAAGGAGCGGTCCACTTCACGCGTCCGCTTTCAGTTCTGCACTCTGCGGCGAGATCAGTTAAGGCATGCAGCACTTCTTGTACTTAATCCCGCTGCCGCAGTGGCATGGGTCATTCCGTCCGAGCTTCATACGTCGCGCGTCCCGCACGAACTTTGGCAAGGCATCACGTACCTGCAGCAGCGCCTTCATGTCGGCCGTCGATCGCTCCATCTCATCTGATGCTTCCCATGGGAAGTCGAGCGTGACACCGAATTGGACGTCGCTAGCTGGGCCGATAGAGATACCGAACCACCGAGGTGCCCGCAGCGTGTACTTTCGTCTAACACAGTGATTCTCTAGGGTGGCGACCGCTTCGACAGAAGGCTTCGGATTGCAGTGGAAGGTGACGCCAGATGGGTCCGTGCTGGACGCTAGCGTGACGTCATGTCGCTTACCGTCAATCTGTGTTTTCCGAGTCATTGTCTCGAGCAGCGAATGGACGTCTCTGCAAGAGTCCTCGGCCATTGACAGCAAGTGAAAGCCAAGCTCCAGGGTTGCAGGATCGGCCCGATCTTCAATCTGTTTGATGAGGCTCTCATAGAGAGTTCCGCGCATCTTCGTAAGGATGCCGGTCGGGGTATCGGCGCCCGGCAGGCTGTCCCGTCGAACCATCATTGCTGTGTCCAGATCACGAGCAATCGAGTCATCAAGCATAACGAGGACGTGCTCCTCATCGAGCCACAAGTTCTGCCGCAGGTGGTAGCCAAGTACGGTCAGCTCGTGCCCACTCATCAGCTTGTCGGTGGCGTCGACGCGCAACTTCATATAGCTGAGCAATCGCAGCGGACTCGCCAACATCTCCGTCAGCGTGTCCAGTAGGAACACATCCATCACAAAGGGAGGTCGGATGACGTCGGTAGTCCCGAATTTCAGCGACTGCTTGACCTGGAACGCCAACGCTGGGTAATGGTCCGACACGAGGCTAACCAAGAATACCTCCTTGACGCTCTCCGGCAATGCGATCTCGTTTCCTACGTCATTGACCATTCGACATCCGCCCGCGAGCATCTCGTTCGCGCACAACCATCCTTGGTCGTAAGAGTCTTGGATAGCTGCGGCAAAGTCGGCTTTCAGTTTCTTGTCGTTCCCCTTGCGGGCAGAGATCGTGAGCTTCTTCGCCTTTGCCTGCACGATGATGAGCCGGTCTCCATAGATGACCAGAACATCCGCCTCTCCCGCGACATCTTTGCCACGAAACAGATTCACATTCGTGTGGACATGATCGCGCCCAAAGACTCCGGACAGGCGTCGCGCGGCGAACTGCTCAGTAAAGGCCCCACGATGCTTCGCCGCCATTGATCGGTAGGCCTTGTCTTCCCACATCCAGAAGAACGGGGATTCATAAAGAGCTTCTAGTACGGCGTAGTGAGAGAACAAAAGCACAGTCCCACGACCGGTTGGAAGCAGCGGCCAAGCGGCAACCTCATTGAAGTCACCGGCCTCTTTGAATCCGGCGTTGTCCCCTGAGCAAGTGAAGGTGCGAAAGAAGGCATCCACCACTTCCTTTGCGACGCCACTATGGAAAGTGACTTCTTCCTGAGAGAACTCGAACGCGGGTAGCCACGTTGATGGGGGTGCTTTGGCGGTCCGTGACTCCACGAGCAGCCGAGTCACCTTTTGGTCCATCAGGCTGCACATGGTCTTTGCGACGGTTCGCGCTTGACCGCTGGTGAAGCCCTTGTTCTTAAGAATCCATTCGTCATCGGCACCGTACTTTTCAGGCACTAGGTCGCGGTACTGAAACGCGTAGGCCGATTCGGTGCCATAGAAGATGGGTTCACGCATCCCGGGGCCGTGCCAAGGGTTCGGCACTGCATCACCAGATTTGGCTGCATCCAACATCGCCGCAAACATGGGGTACGACATAGCGTCGTGCAGCTCTTTCATCAAGGCATCAGTACGCTTGACGTAGCCCTGTATCACCTCGGGCCTCTGCTGAACGAGGTCAAGTGGTTTCTTTGCCATCAAACCGATGACCGTCGTCAGTTCAGTACGAATGAGTCGCTCTTTGCTGAACAGCCAATCCATGTCCTCTGGCTTCAGCTCCCCCTGAATGTGAATGACGTTGTCACGAAAACAGAGTTGTGCGACTGCGTGAACAAACCCTGGTGATATAGCTAACGCTTCAAGTTCTTCAAGAATCTGGATCTCTTCCCTCGGCTTATTCATGACTCCCTCTGGTTTGGTGCGCTGACGTTCTGAAAGCCCATCACGGCGGGCTTCAATTGTCTGCTCTACGGCTGCTCGCGCTCGCAATTCAGATCAGCAATTCAGATCACCGCTCTGGGACAAAGCGGTCATTGGACGGAGCCATGGAGAGGGCCAGCTACCAGCCGACACCCGCCCTTGACTTCCCTGCAGCAATCAGCGGCCCCTACCCGGCAACTCGCTTCGTTGCAGCCCTACGCGCCGAACACCCGCTCACGCACAGCCATGTGCCCCGCAATAGTGGTGATCTCTTTCGCCGCAACGCCAGCCTCCCGCGCGAACTCACCCCAGCGTCGCACCGCGCCCGTCACGGCGTCGATGGCCTTGGGCAGCTCGGCCAGCAGCCCGAAGCGCTCGGCCACCACGCGCACGTCTGCGCGGGTGATGCCGTCGATCCGGCCGTTGACCGACATCTGGTGTTCGCGCACCCATTCGCTGTCGGGCCGGTAGGCGTGGGTGATGTCGTAGGCGGGCGCCAGTTCCCACTGGCCGCCCTCGCGCAGCAGGAACGAGAAGTTCTTGGTGTGGTCGTCGTTGTTGACGGCCAGCACGTTGAAGACCATGCGCCGCAGGATTTGCGCCAGCGCGGCGCGCTCCAGCTGCAGCGCCTGGGCGGTCTGGAACAGCTGGTTGTAGCTGTGGGTGCCGATCTGCTTGTAGTCCAGGTGCGCCAGGGCGCACAGGGTCTGCATGTGGTGGTGCCGGTCGCCGTCGCGGTCGAAGCGCCGGGTCATGAAGTGGGCGCGGCCGTTTTCCTGCAGCAGGCGGCAGGGCGACATGTCGATGCCCGCGGCCCGGGCCATGAGGTGGTAGGCGTATTCGATGCGGCCATAGCTGCGGGACGGGCCGAGTACCGCGTCGGGCCCGACGCCGTCGAACTTGAGCAGCCAGGCTTCGAAGCCGGGCGGGATGTCGAACTGCCCGGTGCGCACTTCCTGTGTGTCGGGGTTCCAGGCGATGGTGGCCTTGGCGCGCGCGCCGCCGGCCGAGGTGCCGACCTGGATGATCTGTTTGAGGGCGGTGGCGGCGTGGTCGTCGCCGGCAAAGTCGCCCTGCACCGCCCTGCGCGCGGCTTCCACGAGTTGCCCCATTTCGATGGCGGTGGGTTTGCTGGGTGAGGGGCCGCGCAGGGGGCCGAAGGTGAGCGCGCCCATGCCGCGTTTGCCCATGTAGGCCAGGCGGTCGAGCGCGGTGACGGCTTCCTTGCGCAGACCTCGCTCGGCCATCCAGGCGTCGATCAGGGCGTTGCCAAAGTCGTCGGGCAGGGCGTCGGCCAGCATGGCGGGCAGGCGTTTGTAGGTGGCCTCGGGCAGGTCGGCAAACAGGAAGGGTTGGCTGGCCTGCGACAGCGGCATGTGCAGCGGGGCCAGTTCGATGCCGGTGCGGACCCAGGCTGGGTCGTAGCTGAAGGCGTAGTGGTTGCGCGTGGGTTCGCGGGCGACGGCGCCCACCCGCCGACCCCAGATGCGGACTTCGATGGCGTCGACGCTTTTGTAGGGGCTCTGCCGTGCTGGCTTGGACGTGGCCATGGTGTCAGTCTTCCTTGGGTTGGCGGGGTTTGCGCGCGCGCTGGCGGGGGCCGCGCTGGCGCAGCATGTCCAGCGGGTTGATGGTGACCGCCGGCTGGAGGGTGGACAACCAGTCGGCCCGCCCCAGGACCTTGAGCACCGAGACGAAGGACGACAGCGAGGAGCCGTCACCGGTCTCCAGCCGGCGCACGGCGTTGATGGACACCCCGGCGGACTGGGCCACTTCTTCGAGGGTGAGGTTCTTGCGCAGGCGCTGCGCCCTGAGCTGCTCGCCCAGGTCCATCAGCAGCTCGGCAGTGGTGTTGGCTTGGTTCATAAGCATTCGTTTACGGATCGTAAAAGCCAGTTCAGCACTTTTTGATCCGAAAACGGATTTTAGTGATTTATGTATCCACAGACAATGGGATTCTTTTAAAAATCCATAAACGGATATTTATATGGAAAAAGAGAATTTTTCACCCATTTTCGGATCTTTAAGGACAAAGCATTTAGTTTCCCCCAGGAGCGGCACTGACCGATCAGCTCGGCTACACCAAAGCCGGGAACTACTGGAAGTGGCTCAAGGGCAACCCCAAAAAGGAAGGCAGTGAAGTGGTTAGCGCCACTCACCAGTTGAAGCTGGAAGCCCCGCAAGCAACGGCTCATCGCCCTGGACCAGTAGACCCAGGACTGGCTGCTCAATGCCCCCGGAATGAATCCAGGGTCATGCCCGCTCCATCACCCCCAACAACCGCCGCAGCACCACCGTCTCCCGCTGCCCGTGCGCCTGCAGTGCTGCG
>PNMN01000106.1 GCA_013823655.1 Comamonadaceae bacterium
AAAAGGAAGCCATCAAGCGCGGCGACGAGTTCATCGCCAGCGAGTTGTTCCTGCTCGCGGTGGCCGACAGCAAGGGTGAACTTGGCCGCATCTCGAACGAAAACGGCCTGACCCGCAAGAGCCTGGAGAGTGCCATCACAGCGGTGCGTGGTGGCCAGAAGATGGACAGCCCCGAGGCCGAAGGCCAGCGCGAGGCGCTGAAGAAATACACCCTCGACCTGACCGAGCGCGCCCGCCTGGGCAAGCTGGACCCGGTGATCGGCCGCGACGACGAGATCCGCCGCGCCATCCAGGTGCTGCAGCGCCGCACCAAGAACAACCCGGTGCTGATCGGCGAACCCGGTGTGGGCAAGACGGCCATCGTCGAAGGCCTGGCGCAGCGCATCGTGGCCGGTGAAGTGCCCGATTCGCTCAAGGGCAAGCGCGTGCTGAGCCTGGACATGGCGGCGCTGCTGGCCGGTGCCAAGTTCCGGGGCGAGTTTGAAGAACGCCTGAAAACCGTGCTCAACGAGCTGGCCAAGGACGAAGGCCAGACCATCGTTTTCATCGACGAACTGCACACCATGGTGGGCGCGGGCAAGGCCGAGGGTGCGATGGACGCGGGCAACATGCTCAAGCCCGCGCTGGCGCGCGGCGAGCTGCACTGCGTGGGCGCGACCACGCTGGACGAGTACCGCAAGTACATCGAAAAAGACGCCGCGCTGGAGCGCCGCTTCCAGAAGATCCTGGTGGGCGAGCCGACCGTGGAGGCAACCATCGCCATCCTGCGCGGCCTGAAAGAGCGCTACCAGGTGCACCACGGCGTGGACATCACCGACCCGGCCATCGTGGCCGCCGCCGAGCTGAGCCACCGCTACATCACCGACCGTTTCCTGCCCGACAAGGCGATCGACCTGATCGACGAGGCCGCGGCCAAGATCAAGATCGAACTCGACTCCAAGCCCGAGGTGATGGACAAGCTGGACCGGCGCCTGATCCAGCTGCAGATCGAGCGCGAGGCGGTCAAGAAGGAAAAGGACGAGGCGTCACAGAAGCGCTTTGAACTGATCAACGAAGAGATTGGCAAGCTGCAGAAAGAGATTGCCGATCTGGACGAAATCTGGAAGGCCGAAAAGGCCACCGCCCAGGGCAGCGCCCAGGTGCGGGAAGAAATCGACAAGCTGCGCCAGCAGATCGACAGCCTGACCCGCAAGGGCGACCTGGCCAAGGTGGCCGAGCTGCAGTACGGCCAGTTGCCGGCGCTGGAAAAGCGCCTGAAAGAAGCGCAGGACAAGGAGGCTGGCAAGGCCAAGGGCGGCGCGGGGGTGGGCCCGCAACTGCTGCGCACCCAGGTCGGCGCGGAAGAGATTGCCGAGGTGGTGGCGCGCGCCACCGGCATCCCGGTGGCCAAGCTGATGCAGGGCGAACGCGACAAGCTGCTGGTGATGGAAGACAAGCTGCACAGCCGCGTGGTGGGGCAGGACGAAGCCATCAGCGCGGTGGCCAACGCGATCCGCCGCTCGCGCTCGGGGTTGAGCGACCCTAACCGCCCGACCGGTTCTTTCCTGTTCCTCGGCCCCACCGGCGTTGGCAAGACCGAGCTGTGCAAGGCGCTGGCGGGCTTTCTGTTCGACAGCGAAGACCACCTGATCCGCATCGACATGAGCGAGTTCATGGAGAAACATTCCGTGGCCCGCCTGATCGGCGCGCCGCCCGGCTACGTGGGCTATGAAGAGGGCGGCTACCTGACCGAAGCCGTGCGCCGCAAGCCCTACAGCGTGCTGCTGCTCGACGAGGTGGAAAAGGCGCACCCGGACGTCTTCAACGTGCTGCTGCAGGTGCTGGACGATGGCCGCCTGACCGACGGCCAGGGCCGCACCGTGGACTTCAAGAACACGGTGATTGTGATGACGAGCAACATCGGTTCGCACCTGATCCAGGCCATGGTGGGTCAGCCCTACGACGACATCAAGGAAGCCGTGTGGGGTGAACTGAAAGACCATTTCCGGCCCGAGTTTTTGAACCGCATCGACGAGACGGTGGTGTTCCATGCGCTGGACGCGCAGCACATCGCGTCCATCGCCGCGATCCAGCTGAAAGCGCTGCAAGCCCGCCTGCAGAAGATGGACCTGCGGCTGGAGGTATCGCCCGCTGCGCTGGCCGAACTGGCCAAGGTCGGCTTCGATCCGGTGTTCGGTGCGCGCCCGCTCAAGCGCGCGATCCAGCAGCGCATCGAGAACCCGCTGTCCAAGCTGCTGCTGGAGGGCCGGTACCCGCCCAAGTCGGTCATCTCGGTGGGGGTGGACCCGGTGCGCAACCCGGGCGTGTTCGAGTTCGGCGAGGCGCTTGCGTACGACTGACGTGCAGGTGACAAGCGGCGCTCCGGCTGGGGCGCCGCCTCTACCCACGCCGGGGTGCGGCGCCTATCATCCCAGCATGACCCAGACCCCACCCGACCTCCCGATGCGCGCCCTGTTTGACGCCCAGTACCAGGCCAGCCGCGCGCAGATCGATGTGCCGCTCGCCTTGCGGCTGGACCGGTTGCAGCGCCTGCGCGCGCTGATCGACGTGCACGGCGCCGCGCTGGCCGAGGCGGTGCAGGCCGACTTTGGCGTGCGCTCGCCGCGACTCACCGAGGTGGCCGATTTCTTCGTGCTGCGCGCGCTGCTGGGTGACCTGGAAAAACACACCGGCGCCTGGATGAGGCCGCGCCGTGTGCGCACCCCCATCTACCTGCAACCGGCCAGCGCGCACATCCAGCGCCAGCCGCTGGGTGTGGTGGGCGTCATTGGCCCCTGGAACTACCCGCTGCAGCTCACGCTGGGGCCCGCCGCCACGGCGCTGGCCGCAGGCAACCGGGTGATGATCAAACCCAGCGAACTCACACCGCACAGCTCGGCTCTGCTGGCCACGGTGTTGCACCAGGCCTTTGAGGCCGACGAGTTGTGCGTGGTGCAGGGCGGCGCCGACGTGGCGCACGAGTTCGCCAGCCTGCCGTTCGACCACCTGTTCTTCACCGGTTCCACCGCCGTCGGCCGCAAGGTGGCTGCCGCAGCAGCGGCCAACCTCACGCCCACCACGCTGGAGCTGGGCGGCAAGTCGCCCTGCATCATCGACGCCTCGTGCGACATCGGTTCCGCCGCGATCAAGATCGCGCACGGCAAGCTGCTCAACGCCGGGCAGACCTGCATCGCACCCGACTACGTGCTGTTGCCCAAAGGGCGGGAGGCTGAGTTCGAGCAGGCCTTTGCCGCCGCCGTGGCCAGCCTGTTTCCCACGCTCGCCGGCAACCCGGACTACGCCAGCATCGTGAGCGACCGGCACCACGCGCGCCTGCAGGCGATGCTGTCAGAGGCTCGGGCGCAAGGTGCGCGGGTGGTGGAGGTGCAGACCGGTGCGGCACAGGCCGCCGCCAGCAGCCGCCAGATGACCCCGGCCCTGGTGTTCAACCCCCAGCCTGGCCTGCGCCTGATGAACGAAGAAATCTTCGGCCCCATCCTGCCGGTGCTGAGCTACCGCAAGCTCGACGAGGCGATTGCCACCATCCATGCCGCACCACGTCCGCTGGCGCTCTACTGGTTCGGCAGCGACACCGTTGCGCGCGACCATGTGTTGCAGCACACGGTGAGCGGCGGCGTCACGGTGAACGACACGCTGCTGCACGTGGCGCACGAAAACCTGCCGTTTGGCGGCGTCGGCGAGAGCGGCTGGGGCGCCTACCACGGCGAGACCGGTTTCCTGCGTTTCACCCAGCAAAAGCCGGTGCTGCTGCAGTCGCGTTTTGCGATGGGCAGCCTGTTTTACCCGCCTTATGGCCAGCGGTTTGACCGGATCATGGGTCTTCTCAAGCGTTGGCTCTGAGCGGGTTTGCTGCGCTCACCCATTGAGCGGGACCGCTGGGGCCTGGGCGTCGTCGTCTTCGCTCAGCACCACCATGGCGGTGGTCTGCAGGTAGCCCCGCTGGCGCAGGCCGAACGCGAGATCCGACACATCGCCGCCGAGCAGCAGGGAGAGTTCCTTTTCGCTGCGTCGCCCGTTGGCCATCAGCAGCAGCGTGTGGGCTTGTCGGCCGATCAGATCGGGCCGCGACAGAGCCTCCCAGGCCTTGGGCGTCTTGGCAATGCGTTCAATGGTGGCCATGCTCTGGTTTCCTTCCTGCGCGCGTGACAGCGGAGCCAGCAAGATGCGGGCCGCGTGTGACGCCGCCATGACGCGGCAGCCACCCGCCTTCAACGCCCGATGGGCGGGCTGGGGGCACCGACAAGGGGTGCTTGCCTTGCACCAGCGCAACCCGGATGCACCACCATGAGTTCAGCCCAGGTGCGCAGCGCACGCCGTGTGCGGGCTTCTTTTTTTCTGGCGCATGTGCGCTGCCGGACGGAAACGAAAAAAAAAGGGCCTGCTGGCCCGTGTTTCCCCACTGTCTTGGCGGAGAGCCAGGGATTCGAACCCTGGAACCCTTGCGGGTTGCCGGTTTTCAAGACCGGTGCAATCGACCACTCTGCCAGCTCTCCAAGCGCAGGATTGTATGTGAACCAGGTGGTGCGTCTGGGTCTTGACCGCCTTGCTTGCTGGTGTTGACCGGTTCAGGTCGGGGCGGCAGGTGTTTTCAGCAGCATGCCGCGCTGTTTGATCAACCGCAGCGTCTTGGGGTTGGTCATCACCCAGTGGGGGTTGGTCATCACCCAGTGGCGGTGCGTGCTGTGCGGGCGCCTGCGCGCGGTATCGACGGCCCGGGGCGCTTCACCTGTGGTCATGTTCGTGGGGGTGATCCCCGACCCCGTGGCCACCTTGTCCTGTGGCGACGGCACCGTCTTCGGGTTCGAACGTTTCGTTCGCCTCGGCCACGTTCAGGTGCATGGCGCGCAGCAGATGGGCGAGCACGTGGTCGGGTTCGATCTTCAGGTGATCGGGCTTGATCTCGATCGGCACATGGCGGCTGCCCAGGTGGTAGGCGGCACGCATCAGGTCAAAGGCCGGATCGTGGCTGTGACCATGATGGTGGTCGGTGCAGGCGCTGACGCGCAGCACCGCCTGCGGCGCGGCCACCACGCGCAGCAGCGAACCGTCCTGCGTCAGCAGCACATCACCGCCGCGCACCACGGTACCGCGTGGCAGGAACACGCCGACACGGCGACCATCGGAGGATTCGGCGTCGAAGCGGCTTTTCTGGCGCATCTCCCAGTCCAGCGAGAGGGTTGCAGCCCGACGCACCAGCACCGGGGCGAGGCCGCGGCCCTGGGGAATGAGTTTGGAAACTTGAAGCATAAAAACAAGAGCGCTAAAGTTCTAAAGCAAGAAGTATCGCTGAGCCATGGGCCGTTGGCGGCGGGTTCACATGCAGGGCAGCTGGGGTGACGTGCATTTCACGGATGTCACGGATTTCGCTGGTGAGGCCCGTGTGTGCTGAGGAGGTGGACCACGGCGATGCTCGGCACAGGGGTTCAGCTCAAGCGGCTGATCTCCTGGGGTGCCACCCAGCCTTCAAACAGGTGCTGCAGGTGGTGGATGCGCTGGTCTGCGATGGATTGGCAGTGGTGCAGGGCGATCAGGTGGTAGGCGTCGCTGCGCAGCATCCACAGGTCGCGGTGGGTGCGGGCGCTGCGGATCTTGAGTTGCAGTTGCTGGGCCGACGTTCCGGCGCAGTCGTGCACGGCTTGCAGCATGGCGGTGCGCAGGCTGTCGAGTTCGGCGAGGCGGGTGAGGGCGTGGGGCGGTGGGTGGGTTCTTCGCATGGAGCGCAGGACTCGGGTGATGCAGGACGGCATGGGGGTTTCTTTTGGCAGTGGGTGGTGCTGTGGGCTGTGGTGAGGGGGGTGGGGTTGCTGCGCTGGTGGTGAGCGGCCCCGGCCCGATCAACGGAATTGTCCGGGTGCGCGGGGCGCAGGTGCAGGGTGTGCAGTCCAAAATCGGGGGTGGCTTGCACCCCCGAGGGTGGTTGCAGGGTGGTTTTTCGGGTTCGCCCGAGCGAGCCGTGCAGCAGCACAGGGCGATCCGGCCCTGGCGCTGGGGGGTTGGTCCGGTGTCGTGTTTGACGCCCGTCAGGGAGTGTGGCAGCGTGCTCTGCAACACTGTTGCTGCGGGCTTGTCCTGTGCCTGAATTCCCATCTGGATTCCTATCTGAACGCCATGGACGCATCCACCATCCCCGCAAGCGGCCCCGTCTTCACCGCCCGAGGCCTGACCAAGGTTTACGGCACCGGTGAGGCTGCGGTCCATGCCCTGCGCGGGGTGGACCTGGACATCGTGCGCGGCGAGTTCGTGGTGCTGCTGGGTGCATCGGGCAGCGGCAAGTCCACCCTGCTCAACATCCTGGGCGGGCTCGACACGGCCACCGCCGGATCGGCGCGCTGGACGCACGCGGGCCAGACCCACGAACTGATCGGCGCGGACGACGCCGATCTCACGCGCTACCGGCGCGAGCACGTGGGCTTCGTGTTCCAGTTCTACAACCTCATCCCCAGCCTGACCGCGCGCGAAAACGTGGCGCTGGTGACGGACCTGGCCGAGAGTCCCATGAAGCCGGAAGACGCGCTGGCCCTGGTGGGGCTGGGCGAACGGCTGAACCACTTCGTGTCGCAACTCTCGGGCGGCGAGCAGCAGCGCGTGGCGATTGCGCGCGCCATCGCCAAGAACCCCGAGGTGCTGCTGTGCGACGAACCCACCGGCGCGCTCGATTGCGCCACCGGCGTGATGGTGCTGCAGGCCATTGAACACGTGAACCGCACCCTCGGCACGACCACGGTGGTGATCACGCACAACGTCCCCATCGCCGACATGGCTGACCGCGTGCTGCGCCTGGCCGACGGCCGCATCGTCGAAACCCGGGTGAACGAGCACAAGCTGCCGGCGGCCAGCCTGAGCTGGTGACTGCACTGCTGAACCCCGCATGAAGGTCCTCCACATCAAGCTCTGGCGCGACCTGACGCGGCTGCGCGCGCAGGTCGCCACCATCGCCATGGTGGTGGCCATCGGCGTGGCCGGTTTCGTCGGCATGTTCTCGGTGCACCAGTCGCTGCAGCAATCGCGCGACGATTTCTACCGCGACAACCGGCTGGCCGATGTGTTTGCCAGCGTCAAGCGCGCGCCGCTGCACCTGCGCGAGCGGCTGGCCGCGCTGGATGGTGTGGCCGAGGTCAAGCTCGATGTGGTGTTCGACGCCCAGATCGACCTGCCCGGTGTGCTGCCGCCGGTCACCGGGCGCTTCATCGGGCTGGACCTGGCCCGCGTCCATGCGAACCGGCAGGGCCTGAACGCGCTCACGCTCAAGCGCGGGCGCTGGCCGGAGCGCGACGGCGCGCTCGAAGCCCTGGTGAGCGACCGCTTTGCCGCCGCGCGCGGACTGAACCCCGGCGACACGGTGCACGCGATCCTGAACGGCCAGCGCGAGCGCATTCAGATCGTGGGCAGCGCTGCGTCGCCCGAATACGTGTTCGCCTCGCAGGGTGGCGCGCCCGACGACACCTCGTTCGGCATCTGGTGGATCGACGGCGCGCGCATGACCCAGGCTTTCGACATGCAGGGCGCGTTCAACCAGGTGTCGCTGCGGCTCGACGCAGGCCAGGCGGTGGCACCGGTGCTGGCGCAGGTGGACCGGCTGCTGGAGCCCTACGGTGCCTTCGGCGCAACCGGGCGCGACAAGCAGCTGTCGGCCAGGATCGTGAGCGACGAGCTGGACCAGTTGCAGGTGATGGGCACCGTGCTGCCGGCCATTTTTCTGCTGGTGGCGATGTTCATCCTCAACGTGGTGCTGAGCCGCCAGGTGGCCACGCAGCGCGGCCAGATCGCGGCGCTCAAGGCGCTGGGCTACAGCGACGGTGCCATCGCCCGGCACTACATCCAGCTCGCGCTGGCCATCGCCGGGCTGGGCGTGGCGGTGGGGCTGCTCATGAGCCAGCTGATCGGGCGCGCCATGCTCGGCCTGTACGACGAGGTGTTCCGCTTCAATGGGCTGGTGTACCAGACCAGCGGCTGGCTGATGGTGGTGTCGGCGCTGCTCGCAGCCGCCGCAGCGGCGGCGGGCACCTGGAACGCGATCCGTTCCGTGGTGCGGCTCAAGCCGGCGCAGGCCATGATGCCGCCCGCGCCGCCGGCCTACCAGCCCACGCTGGTGGAGCGGCTGGGCCTGCGGCGCTATGTCAGCACCGGCGCCATGATGGTGATCCGCAACTTCGAGCGCCGCCCGCTGCGCGCGGCCTTCACCGTCACCGGCATTGCGCTGGCGGTGGCGCTGCAGATCTCCGGCGCCTTCTGGCTCGACGCCATCGGGCACATCGTCGACGTGCAGTTCCGCCAGGTGCAGCAGGGTGACGTGCTGCTCAACTTCCGTCGCCCGGTGCCGGTGAGTGTGGTGCAGGACCTCAAACGCCTGCCGGGCGTGATCGACGCCGAGCCCTACCGCACCGAGCCGGTGCGCGTGCACCTGCGCGGGCGCAGCGAAGACACGGCACTCACCGGCTACCGCAGCGACGCGCAGTTGCTGCGCGTGGTGGATCAAACCCGCGGTGCCGTGGCCATGCCGTCGCACGGCGTGGTGCTGTCGGCGCTGCTGGCGCGCGCGCTCGGTGCGCGCGTGGGCGACCGCATGGAGCTGGAGTTCCGGCTCTGGAGCGAACAGCGCGTCGAGGTGGTGGTGGTGGACATCGTGCACACCCTGTTCGGCCAGCTGCTCTACATGGACCTGGACGCGATGAACGACCTGGCGCGCGACGGCGCGGGCGTGGCCGATGCCGCCCTGCAGGTGGACCCGCTGGCGATGGACGCTTTCTGGGGTGCGGTGAAGGCGGCGCCACTGATCAGCTCGGTGTTCGACAAGGCTGGCTCCATGGCCGCGTTCGACAAGATCACCTCGCGCAACATGGGCGTGTTCAGCGGCATCCTCACCCTGTTTGCGGTGGCCATGGCGGTGGGCATCATCTACAACGCCGCGCGCATCGCCTTGTCCGAGCGCGCCTGGGAGCTGGCCAGCCTGCGCGTGCTGGGCATGACGCGGGCCGAAGTCTCGGTGCTGCTGCTGGCCGAGCTGGGGGTGTTGCTGCTGGTGGCGCTGCCCATCGGTGCGCTCACCGGCTGGGGGCTGGCTTCGCTGATGATGCGGCTGATGTCGTCCGACAGCATCGACTTCCCGGTCGTGATCGAGCCGTCCACCTACGCCTCGGCCGCGCTGATCGTGCTGGCGGCGGGCGTGGTCAGTGCTTTGCTGGTGCGTCGCCAGATCGACCGGCTGGACCTGGTTTCTGTTTTGAAAGTACGCGAATGAATCCACAGAAGAGTCCCTGGAAGTCCCGTCGTCGCTGGTTCCTGGTCACGCTGGCGCTGCTGGCTGCCGCCGTGCTGTTGCTTGCGGTCTACCGGCCGCGACCGATCCCGGTGGAGGTGGCCCAGGTGGTCAGCGGCCGCTTCGAGCAGGTGATTGAAGAAGACGGCCAGCTGCGCCTGAAAAACCGCTACCTGATCAGCGCGCCCACGCTGGCCCAGCTGCAGCGGCCCACGCTCCAGGTGGGCGACGCAGTGCGCGCGGGCGACGTGGTGGCCCGGCTCGCGCCCGCCGCGCCGCAGCTGATCGACGCCCGCACCCGCAGCGTGTTGCAGCAGCGCGTGGGCAGTGCCGACGCCGCCCGCCGCGCGGCCGCCGCGCAGGTGCAGCGGGCGCAGACCGCTCTGGCGCAGGCCACGCTGGAGGCCGGTCGCTCCGGGCAACTGGCCCAGCAGGGCTTCATCGCGCCATCGGCCCGCGAGCAGGCCGATCTGGCCCGGCGTTCGGCGCAGCAGGCACTGGCCGCGGCCCAGGCCGAGCAGGGCATGGCCGACTTCGCACTCGCCGAAGCGCGCGCCGCGCTCGCCCAGGCCGAGCCCGCCGCCCGTGATCGCCCCGCCGGCCTGTGGGAGATCCGCAGCCCGGTGAACGGGCAGGTGCTCAAGCTGCACATCGAAAGCGCCTCTCCCGTCACCGTCGGCCTGCCGCTGCTGGAGATCGGCGACACCACGGCGATGGAAGCGGTGATCGACGTGCTCTCCGGCGAAGTGCGGCAGGTGCAGGCCGGGGCCGCGGTGCAGCTCTTCACCGGCAGCGGCGCGGCGCCGCTGCCCGGCACGGTGGCGCGGGTGGAGCCGGTGGCGTTCACCAAGGTCTCGGCGCTCGGCATCGAGGAGCAGCGGGTCAACGTGGTGGTGGCGCTGGACGCACGGCCTGCGGACGCGGCGCGCCTGGGCGATGGTTTCCGGGTGGACGCGCGCATCACCCTGTCGTCGCAGGCCGATGCCTTGCTCCTGCCCAGCGCGGCCCTGGTGCGCGACGGCCAGCGGTGGCGCGTGTTCGTGGTGGAGGCCGGCAAGGCGCGTGCGCGAGCGGTGCAGATCCACGACCGCAACGCCGACCTGGCCTGGGTGAAAGAGGGCGTGAAGGCGGGCGAGACCGTGCTGCTCTACCCGGGCAGCATGATGAAGGATGGGCAGCCGGTG
>PNMN01000107.1 GCA_013823655.1 Comamonadaceae bacterium
CCGCAGCCCGCAGGGCGAAGGTACTCCAGTGAGCACCGCCGGGCCGCTCCCAAGGCGCTCAGCCCCGCAGTGCGCAGCACGGAGGGTGGTCCAGTGAGCTCTGCGCGCGCCACACCAGCGCTGGGCGCACACCTTGAGCGCATCGGTGGCATCGACGGCGTGCGCTTCGCCGTCTGGGCGCCCGAGGCCGAACGACTTGAGGTCGGCCTGTTCGACTCGGCCACCGGTCCCGAAACGCGCCGCATCGGGCTCGAACCGGCGGGCAACGGCGTCTGGCAAGCCTTCGTGCCGGGGCTGCCAGTCGGCCAGCTCTACGGACTGCGCGCGCACGGCCCCTGGCATCCGCAAACCGGCCACCGCTTCAACCCGGCCCGGCTCCTGCTCGACCCCTGGGCGCTGGCCCTGGTGGGCAGCACCGAGCGGCTGGCGCTGCAGGCCGGTCACACCGTGGCCGACCCGCTGCATCCGACCCAGCCTTGGGACACGCACCAACCCGAACCCCAGGACAACGCCGCGGTCATGCCCAAATGCGTGGTGCTGGACAGCGCCGCCGAACTCGCTGCGGGCCACGCCATCGCACCCCGGCCCATGGTGGCCGACGACCGCGTGGTGATCTACGAAGCGCATGTGAAGGCGCTCACCCGCCTGCACCCCGAGGTGCCCGAGGCCCAACGCGGCAGCTACGCCGCGCTCGCCCACCCGGCGCTGCTCGCACACCTGCAGCGCCTGGGCATCACCACCGTCTGCCTGCTGCCGGTGCACCAGCACATCAGCGAACGCCACCTGCTCGCGCGCGGCCTGGTCAACCACTGGGGCTACAACACGCTCAACGCTTTTGCGCCCGAGCCCGGCTACGCAGCCGCCACCGGCGGCCTGGATCCACCGGCTGCGCACCAGGCCGCCGCCGTGCGTGCCGAGTTCCGCCAGATGGTGGACACGCTGCACCGCGCGGGCATCGAGGTGGTGCTCGACGTGGTGTTCAACCACACCGCCGAGAGCGACCTCGACGGCCCCACGCTGTGCTGGCGCGGCCTGGGCCAGAACGCCTGGTACGCCATGGGCGAGCACGGCGTGCCGCACAACTTCAGCGGCTGCGGCAACAGCCTCAACGTGAGTGAGCCGCGCGTCATCCAGTGGGTGATGGACAGCCTGCGCTGGTGGGTTCAGGCCTTTGGTGTGGACGGTTTCCGCTTCGACCTGGCGGTATCGCTCGGTCGCGACAGCGCGCTGGGCCATGCCTTCAACCCGCGCGCAGCGCTGCTCAGCGCGATGGCGCAAGACCCGGTGCTGCGGGATGTCCGCCTGATCGCCGAACCCTGGGACGTGGGGCCGGGCGGCTACCAGGGTGGCGGCTTCCCGCCCGGCTGGCTGGAGTGGAACGACGCCTTTCGCGACGGCGTGCGCGCTTTCTGGCTCGGCCACCACGCCAGCCGGGGCGAACTGGCGCGGCGTGTCTGCGCCAGCAGCGACCGCTTCGCACACCAGGGCCGAGCGCCCATGGCGAGCATCAACCTGCTGAGCGCGCACGACGGCTTCACCCTGGCCGATCTCACCGCCTATGCGCGCAAGCACAACCGTGTCAACGGCGAGGACAACCGCGATGGTCACAACCACAACCTGAGCGCCAACGGTGGTGCAGAAGGTCACAGCGAAGACCCGACCGTGCTGCTGCGGCGCGGGCTCTGGCGCCGCGCACTGCTGGCCACGCTGTTCTGCGCCCAGGGCACGCCGCAGCTGCTGGCCGGCGATGAAATCGGCCACAGCCAGCAGGGCAACAACAACGCCTATTGCCAGGACAACACCCTGACCTGGCTGACTGGGCACAAGGCGATGCCGATCTGTGCGCCTACGTCGCTGGCCTGGCCGCCCTGCGGCGCCGCTTTGGTGGCCTGCGCGCCCAGCGCTGGTTCACCGAAGACGGCGCCATCACCTGGCGCGGACTCAATGGCCGACCCCTGGCCACGGCCGACTGGCAAGACGGCTACCACCTGGGACTGAGCGCCCGGATCGAGGTCGGCGAGGCCGGTGCGGCACCCACCGAGCGCCTGCTGCTGGTCTGGCATTCGGGCCAGGGCACAGCCCAGCTGCCACTGCCCCCAGGCTCCTGGCAGCACCTGCTGGACAGCACCTGCGGTCGGGCACAGCCAGCACCGGCCGATGCGCCCGCCGCAGCGGGCAGCCTGTCGCTGCGCCGCCCCGGTGTGCACCTGCTGGTACAAAGCCTGCCAGGGGGCACACCTTGATCATGGCGCACCACGACCTCTTCGCGCGCCGCAGCAGCGGCGTGCTGCTGCACATCACCAGCCTGCCCGGCCCACAGGGTTCGGGCGACCTCGGCCCGGGCGCGCGCCATTTTGTGGACTGGCTGGCCTCGGCCGGTCAGACGCTCTGGCAGATCCTGCCGCTCTCGCCGGCCGGCCCGGGCAACTCGCCCTACCAGAGCGTCTCGGCCTTTGCCGGCAGCCCGCTGATGGTGGACCTGGACGACCTGGTGCGCCTGGGCTGGCTGCCCTGGATCGCGCCGCAGGGTTTTGACCAGCACCGCTGCGATTTCGAGCGCCTGACCCCGTACCGCATGAACTGCCTGCGCCAGGCCTGGGACGGTTTCAACCAGCACGCCAGCGAGGTCTGCCGCAACGAGCTGGCCGCCTTCTGCGAGCAGCAGGCGCACTGGCTCGACGATTACGCCCTCTTCATGGTGCTGGACGAACGCCA
Organism: Comamonadaceae bacterium; assembly: GCA_013823655.1. Lineage (GTDB taxonomy): Bacteria > Pseudomonadota > Gammaproteobacteria > Burkholderiales > Burkholderiaceae_C > Hydrogenophaga. The sequence continues at coordinate 2,716 of PNMN01000107.1, forward strand.
CGGCGGCCCCTGGTCGCGCTGGCCCGCAGCGCTGGCGCGGCGCGAGGCGCCCGCGCTGGCGGCGGTGCGCGAACAGGCGACGCACGCGCTGGGCTTCTGGCGCTTTGTGCAGTGGCGCTTCTGGGTCCAGTGGCAGCGCCTGCGCAGCTACGCACACGAGCGCGGCATCGCCATCGTGGGCGATGCGCCGATCTTCGTGGCACACCACAGCGCCGACGTCTGGGCCCATGCAGCCGAGTTCCTGCTCGACGAACAGATGGAGCCGCACGTGGTGGCCGGTGTGCCGCCCGACTATTTCAGCCCCACCGGCCAGCGCTGGGGCAACCCGCTCTACAACTGGGAAGCCATGGCGCACCACGGCTACCGCTGGTGGAAAGACCGGCTGGCGCACCTGTTCGGACAGGTGGACGTGGTGCGGCTGGACCATTTCCGGGGCTTCGAGACGCACTGGGAAATCCCCGCCAGCGAGCCCACCGCCGTGGCCGGTCAGTGGCGCCACGGCCCCGGTCTGGCCTTTTTCGAGGCGGTCCAGGAAGAGCTCGGCCCGTTGCCCATCATTGCCGAAGACCTGGGCCTGATCACGCCCGCAGTGACCGCGCTGCGCGAGGCCTGCGGCTTCCCCGGCATGCGCATCCTGCAGTTCGCCTTTGGCAGCGGACCGGCCAACCCCTACCTGCCGCACAACCTGGAGCGTCACACCATCGCCTACACCGGTACGCACGACAACCAAACCACGGTCGGTTGGTGGGCCAACGCGCCGGTCGGCGAAAAGGCGGCGGCGCTTGCCTACTTCGGCCACGGCATCGAAACCGAGCCGCACTGGACGCTGATCAACGCCTTGTCGATGTCGGTCGCCAACACCCTGGTGGTTCCGTTCCAGGACGTGCTGGGCCTGGACACGCGACACCGCATGAACACCCCCGGCCTGGCCACCGGCTGCTGGGAGTGGCGCTTCAACTGGAGCCAGGTGAACCACGAGCCCGCCGAGCGCCTGCTCGCCATGACCCAGGCCCACGGAAGATGCCAGCAGGGATGATCCCCCCTGCGCCGCTGCGCGGCCTCCCCCCAGGGGAACGCACCCTTTGGCCCGGCGAAGCCGGTTCTTCGGGTGCCCTGGGTGGGTCACGCACGCCGGAGAGGGGCTGGCTCTCCCTGGTTTCGAGCCAGACGCGCTGAACTGAACCGATTCCGTCCCAACCACAACTGGAGACCCGCATGAACACGACGGCCCCCCAATACCTGGCCAAACGCACCATCGCCCTGGTGCTCGCGGGCGGTCGCGGCTCGCGCCTGAAGGCGCTGACCGACCACCGCACCAAGCCTGCGGTGTACTTCGGCGGCAAGTTCCGCATCGTCGATTTCGCGCTCTCCAACTGCCTGAATTCGGGCGTGCGCCGCATCGGCGTGCTGACCCAGTACAAAAGCCATTCGCTGCTGCGCCACCTGCAGCGCGGCTGGAGCTTCCTGCGCAACGAATTCAACGAGTTCATCGACCTGCTGCCCGCGCAGCAGCGCATGGACGACGAGAGCTGGTACCTGGGCACCGCCGACGCGGTGTACCAGAACCTGGACATCCTGCGCGCGCACAAGCCGGAGTACATCCTCATTCTGGCGGGCGACCACATCTACAAAATGGACTACGCCGAACTGATCGCCGACCACGTGGCCCACGGCAAGCAGTGCACCGTGGCCTGCATCGAGGTGCCGATCGCCGAGGCCAGCGCTTTCGGTGTCATGGCCATCGACGCCAGACGCCAGATCACCCACTTCCTGGAAAAACCGGACAACCCACCGGCCATGCCGGGCAAGCCCGGCCTGGCACTGGCCAGCATGGGCATCTATGTCTTTGACGCGCAAGCCCTGTTTGACGCACTCGACAAGGACGCAGCCACGCCCGGCTCCAGCCGCGACTTCGGCAAAGACGTGATTCCCGCCCTGGTGGCCGAGGGCCAGGCGGTGGCGCACCCCTTCGGCATGTCCTGCGTTAAGAGCTCGCCCGAGGCGCCCGCCTACTGGCGCGACGTGGGCACGGTGGACGCGTACTGGGCCGCCAACCTCGACCTCACCGGCACCCTTCCCGAGCTCGACATGTACGACCGCGACTGGCCGATCTGGACCTACCAGGAACAGCTGCCGCCGGCCAAGTTCGTGTTCGACGACGACGGTCGCCGCGGCATGGCGGTGGACTCGCTGGTCTCCGGTGGCTGCATCATTTCGGGTGCGTTGGCACGCCGCTCGGTGCTGTTTTCCAGGGTTCGGCTGCACTCCTACGCCACGGTCGAAGAGGCCGTGCTGCTGCCCGAAGTGGACGTGGGTCGCGGCTGCAAGCTGCGCAAGGTGGTGGTCGACAACGGTTGCGCGATCCCCGACGGCATGGTCATCGGCCTGGACGCCGCCGAAGACGCGCGGCGCTTCTTGCGCACCGACGGCGGCGTGGTTCTGGTCACCAAGGACATGCTATTGGCTTTGAAGTGAAGGGATCACCCCCTGCGCCGCTGACGCGGCTTCCCCCTTGAAAGGGGGACCGCACTGGCGGCCCGTCCTGAGCTTGCCGAAGGGCGGTTCTGCGGTGCGTCTGGGTGAACGGCCCTTCTGCTTCGTATCCGTTTTGGTTTTCGCTCGCTTTTTTTGGTCCGTGCATGAATTCACTCAAAGTCCTTTACGTGTGCGCCGAGGTCTATCCGCTGCTCAAGACCGGCGGTCTGGCCGATGTGAGTGCAGGCCTGCCACCGGCCCTGGCCGCGCAGGGGGTCGACGTGCGCCTGCTGCTGCCAGCGTTTCCGGCGCTGGTGGCCGGGGTCACGCCGGAAGGGCCCGCCTTGCCGGTGCCCGCGGGCGGCGCTCCCGGCCTGCCCGCCGGGCTGGGGCCACAGCCGGGTACCGCGCACGGCCCCAACCCCTGGCTGCAGCGCGGACGCATCAGCGCCAACGGCCAGCCGGTCTGGCTGCTGCACGCGCCCGGCCTCTACGGGCGCGGCGGCAACCCCTACCTGGATGCCAGCGGCCAGCCCTGGGCCGACAGCGCACAACAGTTCGCCTGGCTGGGCTGGGCGGCCGCCCTGCTGGGCACCGGTCTGGACGGCGGCTGGCGCCCGGACGTGGTGCACGGCCACGACTGGCACAGCGGCCTTTGCTTTGCCTACCTGCGCCAGATGGGTCGGGCTGGCACGCCGGTACCGGCGACGGTCTTCACCATCCACAACCTGGCCTACCAGGGCGTCTTTCCCGCCGAGCTGCGCCCCCGCCTGGGCCTGCCCGATGCGCTGTTCCAGCTCAACGGGCTGGAATTTCACGGCCAGCTCAGCTTCATGAAAGCGGGCCTGAAATACAGCGACGCCATCACCACGGTGAGCCCCAGCTACGCGCACGAAATCACCACGCCCGAACAGGGCTGCGGTCTGGACGGCGTGCTGCGCCAACGCCGCGCCGTGCTGCACGGCATCTTGAACGGTGTGGACAACACGGTCTGGGACCCGGCCAACGACCCGCTGGTGCAACCCGGCTTTGACGCCGACCACCTCCAGGGCAAAGCCCTGGCCAAGGCGCGGCTGCAAAAGACCATGGGCCTGAAGAAGCAAGCCGATGCCCTGCTGTTTTGCGTCGTCAGCCGCCTGACCGAACAAAAAGGCCTGCACCTGCTGCCCTCGGTGGTGGACGAACTGGTGCAGCGCGGCGGCCAGCTGGTGGTGCTGGGCACCGGAGACGCAGGCATCGTCGCGGCGCTGCAGGCCTGCGCCCAGCGCCACCCCGGCCAGGTCGCGGTGCACATCGGTTACGACGAGGCGCTCTCGCACGCCGTCATCGCCGGGTCCGACGTGATCCTCGTGCCCTCGCGCTTCGAGCCCTGCGGCCTGACCCAGCTCTACGGCCTGCGCTACGGCACGCTGCCCCTGGTGCGCGCCGTCGGCGGCCTGGCCGACACCGTGACCGACTGCAGCCTGGAAAACCTGGACGACGGCAGCGCCAGCGGCTTCGTGTTCCACGAACTCGGCGCGCCAGGCCTCGGTGGCGCCCTGCGCCGCGCCTTTGCCCTGCAGCGCCGCCCGGCCGACTGGCTGGCCGTGCAGCGGCACGCCATGGCGTTGCGCTTTGACTGGGCGCGCGCCGCCACCGACACCCTGCGGGTCTATCGGCAGGCTCACGCCATCCCGCACGGCACCGCTCCTGCCTGAAGATTTGCGGAACAGATCTTCAACTCTGTCCCCAACCGCATGTAGCCTGCCCCAACCTTCGCAACGACATCAGACCATGCCCAACACACCACTCACCCTCACCGCTGGCACCGCCACCGCCCCGTTCGAATACGACCACCTGGACAACACCGTCGCCGCGCTGCGCAAATCCATCGCCAACCGGCTGGTCTATGCGGTCGGCAAAGACCTGCGCTCGGCGACCCGGCGCGACTGGCTGTTCGCCCTGTTCCACGCCGTGCGCGACCGCACCATGGACCGCTGGCGCGAAACCCTGGCCACCGCGCAAGACAGCGACGCCAAGCGCGTGTACTACCTGTCCCTGGAGTTCCTGACCGGTCGCGCACTGACCAACGCGCTGCTGGCGGTCGGCATCCACGACGCCGCCAAGGAAGCCTGCACCCAGCTCGGCGCCGACTTCGACGCCCTGATCGACCTGGAAAGCGACGCCGGCCTGGGCAACGGTGGCCTGGGTCGCCTGGCGGCCTGCTTTCTCGACTCCATGGCCACCGTCGGCCTGCCCGGCATGGGCTACGGCATCCGCTACGACTTCGGCATGTTCGCGCAGCGCATCGTGGACGGTCGCCAGGTGGAAGAACCCGACTACTGGCTGGTCAACGGCAACCCCTGGGAATTCATGCGCCCCGAGTTCAGTTACGCGGTGCAGTTCGGCGGCCGCCTGGTGCAGGAGGGCGAGCACGTGCGCTGGATCGACACCGACGATGTGATCGCCACCGCCTACGACAGCGGCGTGCCCGGGCACGAGCTCAGCAGCGTCTCCACCCTGCGGCTGTGGAGCGCGCGCGCCAGCAGCGGCATCAACCTGGACGCCTTCAACAAGGGCGACTACATGCGCGCGGTGGAGGCCAAGAACGAATCCGAAAACGTCTCGCGCGTGCTCTACCCCGACGACAGCACCGAGCATGGAAAAGAGCTGCGCCTGCGCCAGGAGTACTTCTTCGTCAGCGCTTCGCTGCAAGACATCCTGCGCCGCTACCTGAAGGAGCACGGCAGCTTCGACCAGCTGGCCGACAAGGTGGCGATCCACCTCAACGACACCCACCCGGCGCTCGCCGTGCCCGAGCTCATGCGCCTTCTGGTGGACGAGCACCGGCTCGAATGGGACACCGCCTGGGCCCTGTGCCAGCGCATCTTCAGCTACACCAACCACACGCTGATGCAAGAAGCGCTGGAGACCTGGCCGGTGGAGCTGATGGGCCGCCTGCTGCCGCGCCACCTGCGCATCATCTACGACCTGAACGCGCGCTTCCTGGCCGAGGTGCACGAGCGTTTTCCCAACGACAACGAGCTGCTGCGCCGCGTCTCGCTGATCGACGAACGCGGCCAGCGCCGCGTGCGCATGGCCTCCATCTCGGTGCTGGCCAGCCACCGGGTCAACGGTGTGTCGGCCCTGCACAGCCAGCTGATGGTGGAAACCATCTTTGCCGATTTCGCCAAGCTCTGGCCCGAACGTTTCTGCAACAAGACCAACGGCATCACACCACGGCGCTGGCTCTCGCAGGCCAACCGGCCGCTGTCGGCACTGATCGACGCGCGCATCGGTCCCACCTGGCGCCGCCACCTGGACGAACTGTCGCAGCTGCGCGCGCTGGCGGGTGATGTGGAATTCCAGAACGCTTTTCGCCTGGCCAAGTCGCAGAACAAGCAACGCCTGGCCGAGCGCATCGCCAAAGAAACCGGCATCGTCGTCAACCCCGACAGCCTGTTTGACGTGCAGATCAAGCGCATGCACGAGTACAAGCGCCAGTTGCTCAACCTGCTGCACGTGGTCACGCGTTACCACCAGATCCTGGCCCGCCCGAACGCCAACTGGGTGCCGCGCACCGTGATCTTTGCCGGCAAGGCGGCCTCGGCCTACTACATGGCCAAGCTGATCATCAAGCTCATCAACGACGTGGCGCGCACGATCAACCACGACAAGCGCATCGGCGACAAGCTCAAGGTGGTGTTCCTGCCGAACTACCGCGTCTCGCTGGCCGAAGTCATCATCCCGGCGGCCGACCTGTCCGAGCAGATCTCCACCGCCGGCACCGAAGCCTCGGGCACCGGCAACATGAAGTTCGCGCTCAACGGCGCGCTGACCATCGGCACCTGGGACGGCGCCAACATCGAGATCGCCGAAAACGTCGGGCTGGACAACATCTTCATCTTCGGTCTGCGCACCGAGCAGGTGGCCGCCCTGCGCGCCAGCGGCTACAACCCGCGCCGCTACTACGACCACAACTACGACCTCAAGACCGCCATCGACCGCATCGCCGAAGGCGCCTTCAGCCCCGAAGAGCCGGGCCGCTTCCACGACATCACGCGCACGCTGCTGGAGTCAGACCACTACCTGCTGCTGGCCGATTACGCCGACCACATCGCCACCCAGCTGAAGGTGGACGAGCTGTACCGCCGCCCCAGCGAGTGGACACGCCAGGCCATCCTGAATGTGGCCGGCATGGGCGCCTTCTCGTCGGACCGCACCATCCGCGAATACGCCGATCAGATCTGGAACGTGAAGCCGCTGTTCAGCTGAACCCCCACGCTCCCCACTTCGTGTGGTTCGCTGCCCCCCGAGGGGGCTGACCTTGCTCGGGGCGGCCCTTCGCTGCGGTCGGCTCAGCCCCCTTGCGTTCCGCGCCTCCGTCGGCGCGGACCGGGGCTCCGCCGCTGACGCACAGTTGCACGCCAACATCACCTCGGATCGGGGCGCCAGCGCGTTCTGTGCAGTGAGATCAAGCAGGAAGACCGGCGGCGCAGCCGGTCCAGGGGATACGAACGGAACAGAGCGCGCTGGCGCTGCGTTCCCGCGAGATGCCGGTTTATGAAAGCGTGACGCGAGCAAACTTGCGCTTGCCCACCTGCACCACATACACGCCCGCACCCAGCTTCAAACCTTTGTCGCTGACCACGCTGGAATCGATCCGCACCCCACCGCCGTCGATCAGCCGGTTGCCCTCGCCGTTGGAAGCCACCAGCCCGGCGGCATGGAGCAGCGCAGCGACACCCATCGGTGCACCCGACAGCGACACCTCCGGAATCTGATCCGGCACACCGCCCTTGCTGCGGTTGATGAAGTCCTGCTCCGCCGCGTCGGCTGCCGCCGCGCTGTGAAAGCGCGCCGTGATCTCCCTGGCCAGCATGACCTTCGCATCTTTCGGGTTGCGGCCACCTTGCACTTCTTTCTTCAAGGCCTCGATGTCGGCCAGCGACCTGAACGACAGCAGCGTGTACCAGCGCCACATCAGCGTGTCGGAAATCGACAGCACCTTGGCAAACATGGTGTTGGGCTGTTCGGTGATGCCGATGGTGTTGTTCTTGGACTTGGACATCTTCTCGACGCCGTCCAGG
>PNMN01000108.1 GCA_013823655.1 Comamonadaceae bacterium
ACGCTGCGCGCCAGGTTGCGGATGCGGCCGATGTAGGCGGCGCGCTCGGTCACGCTGATGGCGCCGCGCGCGTCCAGCAGGTTGAAGCTGTGCGCGCATTTCAGGACCTGTTCGTACGCGGGCAGCGCGAGCTGCTGCTCCATCAGGTGCTTGGCCTGCTTTTCGTGGGCCGTGAAAGCGGTGAACAGAAAGTCGGCGTCGGAGTGTTCGAAGTTGTAGGCCGACTGTTCTTTTTCGTTCTGCAGGTAGACGTCGCCATAGCTGAGCGTGGAGCCGTCGGCGCGTTTCGTCCACACCAGGTCGTAGACGTTGTCCACGCCCTGCAGGTACATCGCCAGGCGTTCCAGGCCGTAGGTGATCTCGCCGGTGATGGGTTTGCAGTCGATGCCGCCGACCTGCTGGAAGTAGGTGAACTGCGTGACTTCCATGCCGTTCAACCACACCTCCCAGCCCAGGCCCCAGGCGCCCAGCGTGGGGTTCTCCCAGTCGTCTTCCACAAAGCGGATGTCGTTCTTTTTCAGATCAAAACCCAGGGCTTGCAGCGAGCCCAGGTACAGCTCCAGGATGTTGCTGGGTGCGGGCTTCAAGACCACCTGGTACTGGTAGTAGTGCTGCAGTCGGTTGGGGTTCTCGCCGTAGCGGCCGTCTTTCGGGCGGCGGCTGGGCTGCACGTAGGCGGCTTTCCAGGGCTCGGGGCCGAGCGCGCGCAGGAAAGTGGCGGTGTGGCTGGTGCCGGCGCCCACTTCCATGTCGTAGGGCTGGAGCAGGGCACAGCCTTGCTGGTCCCAGTAGGACTGCAGGGTCAGGATGATTTGCTGGAAGGTCAACATGCGGGCGGGGCCAGGGCGGGGCCCGGGGCCGGAGAAGGTCGGGGGTGTGGGAGACAGCCACCCCGGCGGGGCTGGCTGCACAGAGGGCTGATTTTACGGGGCGCGGCAGGGCTTCAGCTGCGGCGCGGTCGGGTGGTCCAGCGGCGGGCGCCCAGCACCAACATCACCACCACCAGGCACAGCCCCCACACCGGCCACTGCCCCCAGCGCGCGGCCCAGCGGGCGTAGGGCGTGAGGCCTTCGCGGCCCTCGACCACGCCCGCCAGCCGGTCGCGTGTGAGACGGGGCAACTGGTGCGTGACCACGCCCCGGTGGTCGATCACGGCGGTGGCGCCGGTGTTGGTGGCGCGCAGCATGGGCCGACCGAGCTCCAGCGTGCGCAGGCGCGAGATCTGCAGGTGCTGGTCGATCGCCACGGTGTCGCCGAACCAGCCGATGTTGCTCAGGTTCACCAGCACCGTGGGCGCGGTGGCGGGGTCGGCGAACGAGGCGGCCAGCTCCTCGCCAAACAAGTCTTCGTAGCAAATGTTGGCGGCCACGCGCTGCCCGGCCCAGGCCCAGGCTGGCTGCCCCAGGGCGCCACGGCTGAAGTCACCCAGCGGGATGCGCATGAGCTCGGTGAACCAGCGGAAGAACGGCGGGATGAATTCGCCAAAGGGCACGAGGTGGTGCTTGTCGTAGCGGTAGAAGCCTCCACCAGGCACCGCGTCGGGGGCGTTGCCCGACATGTGCGCGGCAGCGCGGCGCGCCGCCTCGGGCGTGATGCCCCACGCCGAATTGGTGTAGCCCTCTTGAAAGCTGCCCAGGGGCAAGCCCAGCAGCGCCGCCACCGGTTCGGCCACGGCGGGGGTTTGGGCGCCTGCGGTTTGTGCCGCCAGATCGCGGAGCAGGGGTGTCCAGAAGTCTGCACCCAGTTGCTGCGGCAGCAGCGGCAGCGCCGTTTCGGGCGCCACCACCAGCTGCGGTGCGCCGGCGGCCCCGGCGCGCGCGGCCTGCACCGCCTCGGCCACCTGCTGCGGGTACCAGCTCAGTGCCTGCGCCACGCCGGTGCCGGGTTCAAACTTCTGATCCTGCGGGATGTTGCCTTGCAGCAGCCACACGCGCAGCGGGCCGCTGGACGTGGTGTCGCGCTGGCCCAGATCGCGCCAGGCATCACCGGTCAGCACGCTCAGCCACAGGCCCACCAGCACCAGTGCCCAGATCAGGCCTGACACCGCGCGCCGCGCGGGCTGCCAGCGGCGCGCCATCGGCATTCCGGGGCGGCGTGGTGGTGCCGTCAACTGCGCGCCGATGACGGTCAACGCGTCCGGCAGCAGCACCGCCAGGCTGTAGGCCAGCACCGCGGCCAGTGCCCCCATGCCGTACACACCCAGCCACGGCGCCCAGGCGGCCATCAGGTCCACTTGCGCGTAACCGCCCGCCCCCCAGGGAAAACCGGTCAGCCACTGGCCGCGCATGAGTTCGGCCAGGGTCCAGAGCGCGGCAAACAGCAGCGCCTGGGCGCCGCGCGCGCGCGGCGCCCAGAAGGCCATGAGGCCGGCGGCCAGCGCGTAGTAGAGCGCGAGCGCACCCGCCAGCGCCAGCACCGCCAGCACCGCCAGCCAGGCCGGCAAGCCGCCATAGGTGTGCATCGACACAAACAGCCACCAGAACGTGCCAGCCAGCCAGGTGGTGGCAAACACCCAGCCGCGCCACACCGCCTGGCCGACGACATGAACGTGGCGCAACGCCAGCGCCAGCAGCGCCAGCGAACCGATCTGCAGCCAGCCACTGGGTTCGCCCGTGGCAACACCGGGCAGACTCCAGCTGCGCAGCGGCCAGGCCAGCGACGCTGCCTGCAAGGCACCCGCCAGCAGGCAGACGAGGAACCACAACAGCCCGCTGCCACGCGCTTCGCGCCCCGGTGGGCGACCACTCATGGGAGAGAAACTCGACTCGGTGTGCAGGTTGCCGAAGAGGCTGCGCATGGGTGCGTGCGCCTTGGGAATCAAACGCCAGCGGGTACCGGCATGACCTTGAACCATTTGACCGCACCACCCTTGGTGTGCAGCACGACGAAGCGCAGACCGTGCATTTCGTGCACTTCGCCGCGCTTGGGCACATGGCCCATGGTGTGGGCGATCAGGCCACCGATGGTGTCGAACTCTTCCAGGTCCAGCGCCAGACCGAAGGATTCGTTGATGCGTCCGATGTGGGTGTCGCCGCTGACGCGCCAGGTGCTGTCGGCCAGGGCGAAGATGTCACCGTCGTCTTCGGCGACGTCAAACTCGTCTTCGATCTCGCCGACGATTTCTTCCAGCACGTCTTCGATGGTGATCAGACCGGCCACGCGGCCGAACTCGTCGATGACGATGGCCAGGTGGTTGCGGTTGCCACGGAACTCGCGCAGCAGATCGTTCAGGCCCTTGCTCTCGGGCACGAAGGTGGCCGGTCGCAGCAGCGCGCGGATGTTGAGCTCGGGCGCGCGCTGCAGCTTGAGCAGGTCTTTCGCCAGCAGGATGCCGATGATGTTCTCGCGCTCGCCCTCATAGACCGGGAAGCGCGAGTGGGCGGTGTCGATGACCAGATGGAGCAGTTCGTCGAACGGTGCGTCGATGGGGAGCACATCCATGCGCGGGGCCGCCACCATCACGTCGCCGGCGGTCATGTCGGCGATGCGGATCACGCCTTCGAGCATGACGCGCGATTCGGCGTTGATGATGTCGTTGTCTTCGGCCTCGGCCAGGGTCTCAATCAGCTCGTCTTTGGAGTCCGGACCGGGGTGGATGAACTCGGCGAGCTTTTGCAGGAAACCGCGCTTGTCTTCGTGCCGCAGGCTGCGCTGCGGCCCGCTACTGGGGGGGTTGTCGGCCACGGGGGAAAAGGTTGGTTGAGACAGCGGCAAAGGATACCGCAAGCGCGTCATCCGGGCCACAGCGGACAGAAGCCAAGGTGCGCGCCACCAGCGCACGCGGCGGAACCGGCTTGGCCGGGCCGCTCGCGTGGTCCCCCTTTCAAGGGGGAAGCCGCGCCAGCGGCGCAGGGGGTTATCGCATTTTTTCGCGCGAGTCCCGCACGCCCTGGCGGATGTCCTGCAGCAGGGCCAGCGCGTCCCAGAAGTGCTTGGCCTGCGCCTTGAGGTGGTAGTTGGTGAGCGCCACCTGCTCGTTGAAAAGCTCGGTCACGCGCGAGTCAAAGTCCGCCGGCGGCAGCCGCAGATGGGCTTCGCTTTCGGAACCGTCGCGCTCGATCACCGCACCCGCCTTGCGCGCGATCTTGAGCATGGCGGTGTTCTCCGACAGGGCGTGGATGAACAGCTGGCTCACGCCTTCGTTGCGCGCGTGCATGACGGCGCGCTCAAACAGCCTGCTGCCGTAACCGCGCCCGCGCGCCTGGCGCGACACCGACACGCCGAACTCGGCGCAGCTGCGGCACTGCGGATCGATCGAGAACGCCAGGTGCGCCATGGCAATGAGTTCGAGCTTGCGGTTGAAGATGCCAAACAGCTCGTCGCGCTCAAAGTTGAGGCTGGCCACGTAGCGCCCGATCTGCTGGTCATTGGTTGCGTAGCCAAAGCGCAGGTAGCGGTCTTGCGGGTCCAGCGCCAGCAAGTGCGCCTGGATGCGCTCCAACTGGGCCGACCCGATGGACCGGATCGGCACCACCACCTGGGCCACCGACACCGTGCTGGCCAGGTCGTCGACCGGCGTCCGGGCCCGCTGCGGCTCGGCGCTGCTGCCGGGGTCTGCTGGAGGGGTGTGCCAAGGGCTGGGGGTGACCATGGGTGGAATGTAAGGGTTTTCCCTATGACAACCAGGGGGTGTCGCTCTAAAGCCAGGAAAACCCGATGGGCGGGTGACTTTGCCCCGTTTGGCCGACGGCATGGTTGCATTTCAGCAAACGCCCAGCGGGACCGGCCGCTCAGACGGGCAGTGCGGTGGTGCTTTTCACGCGGTCCATGACGAAGCTGGTCTTGCAGTCCTGCACGCTGGGGTGCTTGAGCAAGGTGTCCATCATGAAACGCGAATAGGCCGCCATGTCGGCCACCACCAGGCGCAGCTGGAAGTCCATCTCGCCGGTGAGCGCGGCGCACTCCACCACCTCGGGCCAGCCCAGCACGCTGGCGCGGAACCCGTCCATCGGGTTGCGCTTGGCCGCGCCGCTGTGTTTCTCCAGCCGGACGTTCACATAAGCGGTGAGTCCCAGGCCCACCGCCTCGGGCTGTACCAGGGCCACGTAGCGGTATATGACCCCGCCCTCTTCCAGCCGCTTCACGCGCCGCAGCACGGCGCTGGCCGATAGGCCAACGGCTTGCGCAATCTGCTCGTAAGTGGCACGGCCATCGGCCTGAAGGCTGCGCAGGATGTGGCGATCGAGCTTGTCAAGTGCTTGCATGCTCGTTAGTTTGCAGGTTTCCTGCAAACAGGACAAGTGGAGCGCCTCATTTCGCCGGAATCGTGCCACCCTGCGCCTCTACAGTGGCGCATTCAGACCCGACAACACAGGAGACCGCCATGAACGCCAGCTTGCCCGCATCCGCCACCGAGACCACACGGTCTTGGGACAACCCCATGGGCACCGACGGCTTCGAGTTCATCGAATACGCCGCCCCCGACCCGCTGGCCATGGGCCTGCTGTTCGAGCGCATGGGCTTCAAGCCGGTGGCCCGTCACCGCCACAAGGCCGTGACGCTGTACCGCCAGGGCGAGATCAACTTCATCGTCAACGCCGAACCCGACAGCTTTGCCCAGCGCTTTGCCCGCCAGCACGGCCCCAGCGTCTGCGCCATCGCGTTCCGCGTGCAGGACGCCAAGGCGGCCTACGAACGCGCCATCGCGCTCGGCGCCTGGGGCTACGCGCACAACGCCGGCCCGGGTGAGCTGAACATCCCGGCCATCAAGGGCATCGGCGACTCGATCATCTATTTCATCGACCGCTGGCGCGGCAAAAACGGCGCGAAAGACGGCGACATCGGCAACATCGGTTTCTACGACGTCGACTTCTACCCGCTGCCGGGCGCGGAACTCTCACCCGTGGGCCACGGCCTGACGGTGATCGACCACCTGACGCACAACGTGCACCGGGGTCGCATGGCCGAGTGGGCCGGTTTCTACGAACGCATTTTCAACTTCCGCGAGGTGCGCTACTTCGATCTGGAGGGCCAGCAGACCGGCATCAAGAGCAAGGCCATGACCAGCCCCTGCGGCAAGATCCGCATCCCGATCAACGAAGAGGGCAACGACAAGGCCGGCCAGATCCAGGAGTACCTGGACCGCTACCAGGGCGAAGGCATCCAGCACATCGCGCTGGCTTCGACGAACCTGGTGGACACGGTGGACGCGCTGGAACTGCAGGGCGTGAAGCTGCTGAGCACCAGCGACACCTACTACGAGCTGCTGGACCGGCGCATACCCGGCCACGGCGAAAACGTGCAAGCCCTGAAGCAGCGCAACATCCTGGTGGACGGCCTGCCGGGCGAACTGCTGCTGCAGATCTTCAGCGAGAACCAGCTCGGCCCGATCTTCTTCGAGTTCATCCAGCGCAAGGGCAATGAAGGCTTTGGCGAGGGCAATTTCAAGGCGCTGTTTGAGACCATGGAGCTGGACCAGGTGAGGCGTGGTGTTCTCAAACCCTGAAGGCAGACACCATGGCTGTCGAACCTGTGGTTTACGGAACCAGCACGCGCCCGCCGCGCGGCGACTACGCGCGGGCCCGAGACGACTACACCTGCGAACAAGACTGGTCGGCCTACACCGAGGCCGACCACGCCACCTGGCGCCGTCTGTTTGATCGGCAAAGCGCTCTGCTGCCCGGCCTGGCCTGCGACGCGTTCATCAAAGCCTTGCCATCGTTGGGCACAAGCGACCACATTCCGCGTTTTGACGAGATCAACCAGCGCCTGAAGCCCGCCACCGGCTGGGAGCTGGTGGCGGTGCCGGGGCTGATCCCGGAGCGTCCATTCTTCGAACTGCTGGCGAAGCGGCGTTTCCCGGTCACCGACTGGATTCGCCAGCCCGAGGAGTTCGACTACATCGTCGAGCCCGACGTGTTCCACGACCTGTTCGGCCACGTGCCGCTGCTGTTCAGCCCGGTGTTTGCCGACTACGTGCAGCGCTACGGCGCCGGCGGCCTGAAGGCGCACGACCTGGGCGCGGGCGAGCTGCTCTCGCGCCTGTACTGGTACACCATCGAGTTCGGTCTGATCCGGCAGGCCGATGGATTGCGGGCCTACGGCGCGGGCATCCTGAGTTCATCGGGTGAGCTGCGCCACAGCGTCACCAGCCCGCAGCCGCAGCGCATCGCGCTCGACCTGCAGCGCTGCATGCGCACGCGCTACAAGATCGACGACTTCCAGGCCACGTATTTCGTGATCGACAGCTTTGATCAGCTGTTCGAACTGACCACGCCGGACTTCACCCCGCTCTACGAATCGGTGCGCGCCGCAGGCGATCTGTCGGCCGACGCCAGCATCGCCAGCGATTCGCCCATCACCCTGGGGTGAAACGCCAGCGCCACGTGCGGCACCCCGGGCACCAGTCGGTTGTCGGCGCCGGGCAAGGTGGCGTTGGACGTTGGGAACACGATGCTGTCGGCGTTGGAATACCAGCATGTGAATGGCGGGCGCGGGCTTGGGAGCGCTGCCTCGCGGACTTCGAGCGCCCGCAACCATGGGCCACCGATGCGCATCTGTTTGCCATTGGTGAGGTGGCTGAACTGCGCCAGCCAGGTCCCGTGGTGCGGCGTGCCGATGGTCACCACGCCGCTCACGCGCTCACCCGCCCCCGGCGTGGCCGCCAGCCAGGCGCGCGCCGCCAGACCACCCATGCTGTGGCACACCAGCAGCGGTGGCCGTCCAGTCAGTGCGTGGGCGCGCCGCACCGCGTCGTCGATCCAGGGCGTGTAGTCGTCAATCGAACCGAACACCGGCTCCAGGTTCACCGAGGTGTAGGGGCGGCCCAGCCGCCGCAGCTCGCGCATCCAGGGCAGCCACAGCCCGCGGTTGCACACGAAACCGTGCACCAGCACCACCGCCTGCTGCCCCGGCGTGGCGGGCACGTCGGCGTCGGGCAGACAACGCCAGCGAAACGGCTGCCGCCATGAAAACACCTTGGGCGCCACCACCACCTCTTGCCACCAGGCGCACAGCACGGTCCAGACCGTCGGTGCCGGTGTCGGATCCTGCCGGTTCACGCGCGCCATGAGCACGAACTCCAGCGCCAGCACCCCCACGTAACTGAAGAGCAGCGCGAAAGCCCCCACCAGCGCCACGGTTGGCGACCCATGCCATGCCCACACCGCCCAGGCCGCCGCCGTGGCCAGGGAGCCCAGCGCCATCCCCTGCTGGATGCGGGCCAGACGGGAGGCGGGGTGAACGGGAAGCGGTTTTGCAGACGAAAGCATGCCCAAACTATCGCACGCCAGCGCGCCATCCATGCGACCCGAACACGACCCGAATAGAGCCAGGCATCTAGCCACACAACGGGTACGGGCATAGACTGGCTTGGCCATGACCCGCAGCATCAGCGCCGCAGAGCAAATTCGCAGCCACCTGGAGCGCGTGACCCGCTTGCGCGAGCAGGCCCACAGCGAAGGCCTGTCCACGGCGGTGCACCAGATCAAGCAGCTGCAAGCGCGGCGGTTTCGCGCCACCTACACCGATTTCCTGAACGATCCGCGCTACGCAGCGGCCACGCGCTTTTTTCTTGACGAGCTCTATGGCGAGCACGACTTCGTTCAGCGCGACGAGCAGTTCGGTCGCATCGCCGGCGCCATCGAGCGGCTGTTCCCCGACGCCGTCGCAGATCTGGCGGTGGACTTGGCCGAAACCCACGCACTCACCGAAACCCTGGACCATGCCTTGGCCATCCACTGGCTGGCGCAAGACAAGGCCTGCACCTACGCTGAGCGCTACGTGCGCAGCTGGCGCCTCACCGGCGAGCGTGCGCAGCGCCAGCGCCAGCTCGCCGTGGTGCAGCACATGGGACAAGAGTTGCAACGGCTCACCCGCATGAAGTCGCTGCTGATCGCTCTCAGGCTGATGCGTGCACCCGCACAGGCGGCCGGACTTTCATCTCTGCAGCGGTTTCTGGAAAATGGATTCACCGCCTTCGCCACCCTGGGCGATGCCCGCGCTTTCCTCGCCACCATCCGTGAACGCGAGCAGCGCTGGATTGACGCGCTGTTCGACGACGATCTGCACTGCTGTGAAACAGGTCTGACCCAGGAGCTTGCGCGCGGCTGAAGCCCGGCGCTGGCTGTGCTTTGCGTGACAGCATCTTGGGGCTGACCCGGTGTGCCCTTTGTCCACGCGCTGGCCAGAATGTGACATCGGCAGGCACCCGGCACACCGCCATGACCGCCGCCATCTGCCTCGACCAAACCGTGGTTCGTGGTCCACCCACCAGCTGGCCCCTTCATTTTCCGATTCACCCATGTCAATCTCTGAATCGCTCGCGTCTGTCGGCATCACGGTGTTTGAACGAGGGTGGCTGTCCGCCAACAACGTGCTGATTCGAGGCCAAGGCGCCACCTCACTGGTGGATTCAGGGTACTGCAGCCATGCGGCCCAGACGCTTGCGCTGGTGGAGCAGGCCCTGGATGGCCAGCCCCTGGACCTGCTGCTGAACACCCACCTCCACAGCGACCACTGCGGAGGCAACGCAGTCCTGCAAAAAGCCTACCCCGCAATGAAGACCTGGATTCCGCCAGGCCAAGCCCAAGCCGTCACCGACTGGGACCCTGTCGCTCTGAGCTACACGCCCACCGGTCAGGAATGTCCGCGTTTTGTGCACCACGGGCTGTTACTGCCCGGTACATCGGTGCGACTTGGGGCGCTGATGTGGGACATCCACGGCGCCAAAGGCCACGACCCCCACTCGATCGTTCTTCATCAACCCGGCACAGGCATCTTGATTTCGGCAGATGCGCTCTGGCAAAACGGCTTTGGCGTGGTGTTTCCTGAACTCGAAGGCATTCAGGCTTTTGATGAGGTGGGCGAAACCCTCGATCTCATTGAGGCACTGGAGCCCAAGATCGTGATTCCGGGGCATGGCCCGGTCTTCCACGATCTCAAAGTCGCATTGCAACACGCCCGCAGCCGACTGACCCAATTCAGACAGTCTCCAGAAAAGCACTCGCGGCACGCAGTCAAGGTATTGATCAAGTTCCGGCTGCTCGAATGGCAGCGCATTGAACGGCATGAATTGACGGAATGGGCCGAGAAAACGCCCTACCTGCGACAGTCCATTCCTCCTGAAAAAGACACCGCGACATGGATCGGGCAGTTGTTGCAGGAGTTGGAGCGAGCGAATGCACTGCGATGCGACCAGGGTTGGGTCATTAATTGCTGAGTTTA
>PNMN01000109.1 GCA_013823655.1 Comamonadaceae bacterium
CCGGCGCCGCGCGGGTAGCGCACGGCCACCGGGTGGTTCTGCGCGTGCGCGGTGGATAGCAGCTGGCGCGTCTCGGCCTCGTCGGCCGGGCAGGCAATGGCCATGTTGGGGATGCAGCGCAGGTAGGCGATGTCGTAGGCACCGGCGTGGGTGGCGCCGTCGGCACCCACCAGGCCAGCGCGGTCCAGCGCGAACACCATCGGCAGGTTCTGCAGCGCCACGTCGTGGATCAGCTGGTCGTAGGCGCGCTGCAAGAAGGTGGAGTAGATCGCCACCACCGGCTTCATGCCCTCGCAGGCCAGGCCGGCGGCGAAGGTCACGGCGTGCTGCTCGGCAATGCCGACGTCAAAGTAACGCCCGGGGTACTTCTGGTGGAACTCGACCATGCCCGAACCTTCGCGCATGGCGGGCGTGATGCCGACCAGCCTGGGGTCGGTCGCGGCCATGTCGCACAGCCACTGGCCAAACACCTGGGTGAAGGTGGTCTTGGGCGGCGTGGCGGGCTTGACGATGCCGACCGCCGGGTCGAACTTGCCCGGGCCGTGGTAGGCCACCGGGTCGGCCTCGGCCAGCTTGTAACCCTGGCCCTTCCTGGTGACCACATGCAGGAACTGCGGACCTTCACCACTGTCCAGCAGGTTGCGCACGTTTTCCAGCGTCGGGATGAGCGAGTCGAGGTCGTGGCCGTCGATCGGGCCAACGTAGTTGAAACCGAATTTCTCGAACAGCGTGGCCGGCACCACCATGCCCTTGGCCTGCTCCTCCAGCCGTTTGGCCAGCTCGAACAGCGGTGGCGCGCCCTTGAGCACGGTCTTGCCCACGTTCTTGGCGGTCGAATAGAACTGGCCGCTCATGAGCTGGGCCAGGTAGCGGTTGAGCGCACCCACCGGCGGCGAGATCGACATGTCGTTGTCGTTCAGGATCACCAGCAGACGGCCGTGTTCAACACCTGCGTTGTTCAGCGCCTCGAAGGCCATGCCGGCGGTCATGGCGCCGTCGCCGATGATGGCCACCGCATGGCGGCTCTCGCCCTTCATCTTGGCCGCCAGGGCCATGCCCAGCGCGGCCGAAATGCTGGTGGACGAGTGGCCAACGCCGAAGGTGTCGTATTCGCTCTCATCGCGGCGCGGGAAGCCGCTGACGCCGCCGAACTGGCGCAGCGTGCCCATGCGGTCGCGCCGGCCGGTCAGGATCTTGTGCGGGTAGGTCTGGTGACCGACGTCCCACACCAGCCGGTCTTCAGGCGTGTTGAACACGTAGTGCAGCGCCACCGTGAGTTCGACCGTGCCCAGGTTGGAACTCAGGTGGCCGCCGGTCTTGGACACGCTGTCGAGCACATAGCTGCGCAGCTCTTCGGCCAGCGGGTGCAGCTGCGCACGGCTGAGGCGGCGCAGGTCCGCCGGGGAATCAATGGTGGACAGCAGGTTGCTCATGGCGGGCATGCGGTGTTCAACTGGCGCGGCGGCCGACCCAGTCGGCCAGGGCGTGCAGGATGTTTGTGTGGGTCAGGCCGCTGCGGCGCAGGGCCTCGTGGGCCTGCTCCAGCACGCGGTCGGCATAGGCCTGGGCCGCGTCCAGCCCCATCAGCGCGACGAAAGTGGGTTTGTCGGCAGCGGCGTCTTTGCCGGCGGTCTTGCCCAGGGTGGCGGAATCGGCGGTGACATCGAGCACGTCGTCCACCACCTGGAAGGCCAGCCCCAGGCAGGCGCCGTACACGCCCAACTGCTGGCGGGCGCTCGCGCTCAGCGACCCGGTGCTCGCCCCCATCAGCACACTGGCCTGCAGCAAGGCACCGGTCTTCAGGCGGTGCATGGCTTCGAGCGCGGGCTGGTCCAGCGCCACCCCCACACTGGCCAGGTCGACCGCCTGGCCACCGGCCATGCCGAAAGCACCCGCGGCCTGCGCCAGCTGGCGGCACAGCGTGGCGGCCAGTGCCGGAGCCACCGTGCCGTCTTCGGGCACCAGCAGTTCAAAAGCCAATGCCTGCAAGGCGTCACCCACCAGCAGCGCCTGCGCTTCGCCGAATTGCACATGCACCGTGGGCTTGCCCCGGCGCAGCACGTCGTTGTCCATGCAGGGCATGTCGTCGTGCACCAGCGAATAGGCGTGGATCAGTTCCAGGGCGCAGCCCGCGCGCAGGGCGGCCGGCTGCTGCCCACCCACCGCCTCGCAGGCGGCCAGCGCGAGCAGCGGGCGCAGGCGCTTGCCGCCATCGAGCACGGCGTAGCGCATCGCTTCGCCCAGGCCGGCCGGTGCGTCCGCAGCGACCCAGACCGCCAGGGCCTGTTCGATGTGGGCCTGCTGCGCCGCCCGCCAAGAGCTGAAGTCGATCACGCTCGTTGGAGTGACCTCGCCCTGCGGGCTGCGGTGCGAGCTGGCTTGGGAGCGGCCCGGCGCGGCGCTCACTGGAGTACCTTCGCCCTGCGGGCTGCGGTGCGAGCTGGCTTGGGAGCGGCCCGGCGCTGCGCTCACTGGAGTACCTTCGCCCGGTGGGCTGCGGTGCGAGCTGGCTTGGGAGCGGCCCGGCGCGGCGCTCATGCACCGTCCCAGGGTTTGAGCTCGCCCGCTTCCAGCACCTTGATCTGGTTTTCCACCACATCAAGGCGGCTGCGGCAATAGGCCAGCAGCTCGGCGCCGCGCTGGTAGCGCACCAGCAACTGGTCCAGCGGCAGTTGTCCGGCATCGAGCTGGGCCACCAGTTGCTCCAGCTCTTCCAGGGCGGCTTCGTAACTGGCGGCCACGTCGGTGCCGGTGCGGGCACGGGGCGCTTTGGCGGGGGCAGATGGGGTCATTCGGTTAAGGATCGCGCGGGCGCCCCGGGGCGGGTGCAGCCGGTCATTTTATCCCGCACACCTCTCCAGACCTGACACCAGGGTTGCCCCACCAGGGTTGCCCGGGCGCCGACGGCCCGACCAGGACCCGTCGGGCCGCACCCCGGGGTAGAATCCGCGCTCTTTTTTCCTTGTTCAACTGACGGGCCTCAAACGCCCGGAGGGACGCAGCACTTCCACCCTTCCCGCGCAGACCGTTCACTCGCTCAAGCGCTTCACCCTGCCCCTTCATAGGGGGAGTCTTTAGGTCATGACCACCATGTCTGATTTGAGTCTTCAACTGCAGCAGGCCGCCAGCCAACTTCCGGTTTCCAGCTACTTCGACGAGGCATTGTTCCGCCGGGAACAGACAACGATTTTTCAGCACGGGCCCCGCTACGTGGGGCATGCCAACGCGGTGCCCGAATTGGGCGACTACTTTGCCCTGCCACAGGAAGGCGAAGGCCGGGCCCTGGTGCGCACCGCCAACGGGGTGGAACTGGTCTCCAACGTCTGCCGCCACCGACAGGCCGTGATGCTCAAGGGGCGAGGCAACCTGGGCACGAGCGCCAAGGGACACAGCGGTGGCCACATCGTCTGCCCGCTGCACCGCTGGACCTATGCCGGCGGCCAAAGCGCCAGCAGCCCGCTGGGTAGCCTGCTGGGCGCCCCGCACTTCGCGCAAGACCCCTGCGCCGACCTGCAGCGCTACCCGCTGCGCGAGTGGAACGGCCTGCTGTTCGAGGACAACGGACGCGACATCGCCGCCGACCTGGCCGGCATGGGCCCGGCCCGGGCGCTGAGCTTCGAGGGCATGGTGCTCGGCCATGTGGAACTGCACACCTGCCACTACAACTGGAAGACCTTCATCGAGGTCTACCTGGAGGACTACCACGTCGTGCCCTTCCATCCCGGTCTGGGCCAATTCGTCACCTGCGACGACCTCCAGTGGGAGTTCAAGCCCGAGTACTCGGTGCAGACGGTGGGCATCCAGAACCTGCTCCAGTCCGGCAGCCCGACGTACCAGAAATGGCACGAGGTGCTGTTGAAATACCGCAACGGCGAACTGCCCGAGCAGGGCGCGGTCTGGCTGACCTACTACCCGCACATCATGGTGGAGTGGTACCCGCACGTGCTGACGGTGTCCACCCTGCACCCGGTGAGCGTGGACCAGACGCTGAACATGGTGGCGTTCTACTACCCCGAAGAGATCGCCGCCTTCGAACCCGGGTTCATGCAAGCGCAGCGCGCCGCCTACATGGAGACCTGCATCGAGGACGACGAGATCGGCGAGCGCATGGACGCCGGTCGAAAGGCCCTGTACCAGCGCGGCGACAACGAGGTCGGCCCGTACCAGAGCCCGATGGAAGACGGCATGCAGCACTTCCACGAGTGGTATCGAGAAAAATTGTTCCCCCCTGCGCCGCCTTCGGCGTCACCCCCCCAGGGGGGCGTCACCAGCAGCCCGACGGAGCCGGTTCTGCAGTGACTCTGGAACGAGACACGGCTCTCGCAGCGACGCCTCCTCGCGAGCAGCCGTCGGCGAGCGAAGGGCCTTCAACCCAGGCCACCGCGGAACCGGCTTTGCCGGGCCGCCAGTGGCGCCCCCCTGGGGGGGTGACGCCACAGGCGGCGCGGGGGGGTGGTCCTCTCTGGATGCTGCTGGCGTCGCTGTTTTTCGCGACCATGGGGGTCTGCATCAAGTTCGCCTCCGAGCACTTCAACAGCTTCGAGATCGTGGCCTACCGCGGCCTGGTGGGTGTGGTGTTCCTGTGGGGTTTCACGCGGATGAGCGGTGTGTCGCTGCGCACCCGCGTGCCCATGATGCATTTCTGGCGCAGCATCGTCGGGACGATCTCGCTGACCGCGTGGTTCTACGCGATTGCCGTGCTGCCACTGGCCACGGCCATGACGCTGAACTACATGAGCAGCGTCTGGATCGCCGTCTTCCTGCTCGGTGGTGCGCTGCTGGTGCAGAGCGGCGGCGCGCCCATGCGCCAGCAGGGGCCGCTGTTCCTGTCGGTGCTGGCGGGCTTCGGCGGTGTGGCCATGATGCTCAGGCCGACGCTGGCACCCGATCAGGTTGTCGGTGCCCTGGTGGGCCTGCTCTCCGGGCTGTTCGCCGCGCTGGCCTACCTGCAGGTGGCGTCGCTGGCGCGCGCGGGCGAACCGGAGAGCCGCACCGTGTTCTATTTCTCCGTCGGCGCGGTGCTGGCCGGTCTGCTGGGCATGCTGTTCGCGGGGGCGACACCGTGGTCCTGGCCCTCGGCGCTCTGGCTGCTGCCCATCGGCCTGCTGGCGCTGGGCGGACAACTCTGCATGACGCGCGCCTACGCCAGTGGCGCCACCATGCTGGTGGCCAACCTGCAGTACTCGGGCATCGTCTTCGCGGGCATTCTCGGGGTGCTGGTGTTCGGAGACCAGATGCCCCTGATCGGCTGGCTGGGCATGGCGCTGATCATCGCCAGCGGCATCACCGCCACCGTGTTGCGGGCGCGCGCCATCCCGAACGCGCCGGCGGAAGAACACTGAGCCTGCAACCCAGAAATCCGGCCCCGCAGCGGCGGATTGCACGCCTGCAAACCTTTGGCGCATTGGGCAGGCGGCAGGCAGGCGGCGTGCGCTGCCGAAAATGCTTTGCAATGGACAATCCCGGATCATGTACACAACGCTTGTTTCCGCCCCACAACTGCAACAGCTGATCGAGGCCCGAGCCCCGCTGCGGGTGTTCGACTGCAGCTTTGACCTGATGAACCCGCCTGCGGGTGCCGATCAGTACCTGCAAGCCCACGTCCCCGGCGCCCTTCATGCCGACCTGGAGCGCGACCTGAGCGCGCACGCCGACGCCGGGCGCGCCAGTGGCGGGCGCCACCCCCTGCCCACGCGCGAGTCCTTCGCCACCTGGCTGGCACAAGCCGGCGTGGCCCCCGGCGTGCAGGTCGTCGTGTACGACCGCCAGGGTGTCAATTACTGCGCTCGCCTGTGGTGGATGCTCAAGTGGTGCGGCCATGAAGCGGTGGCCGTGCTCGACGGCGGCCTGCAGGCCTGGCAAGCCGCCGGTGGCGCGCTCGAAGCGGGCCCGGCGGCAGCGCCCGCACCCGGCGCTTTTGCCTTGCAAGACGCGCTGACCGGCACCGCCAGCACCGCAGACATCGCCCGCCGCCTGGGCGCCACCGGGCTCACGCTGATCGACGCACGGGCCAGCGCGCGCTTTCGCGGCGAGGTGGAGCCGCTGGACCCGGTGGCCGGTCACATCCCCGGCGCGCTGAACCGCCCATTCACCGACAACCTGGGCCCCGACGGCCGCTTCAAGCCCCGCGCGCAGTTGCGGACCGAATTCGAGCGCTTGCTCGCCGGGCGCGACCCGGCCACGGTGGTGCACCACTGTGGCAGCGGCGTGAGCGCGGTGCCCAACCTGCTGGCCATGGAAGTGGCCGGGCTGGGCCGCCACACGCTCTACCCCGGCAGCTGGAGCGAGTGGTGCACCACGCCGGGCCTGCCCTGCGCCCAGGGGTGACCAGCTGCCTGCTCACGCGCCTCACCCCAACACACTCCAGCGCACGCCATCCCCATGCCCGGCACCTACTCCTCACACAATTCGGGCACCGCACTCCGGCCCAACGACTCGCACCGCACCCAGGTATTCAGGCGACTGTGCCTGATGATCGGGTGTGCATCACTCCTGGTGCTCGGCATCGAGTTGCTGCTGGCCGATCCGGATCAGCACGAAGCCAGAGTGGCCGCGGGATTGGCTGCCGTGGCGGGGGTGGCGTACGGTTTGATTCACTTCGGGCACGTGCGCTACGTCCCGCACCTGCTGCTGGGTGGGGTGCTGGTCACGGCTGTGATGTCGGTGCTCTCGTATGGCTCGGTGCGCACGGCGGTGGGGTTTCTGTTTGTCGCGGTGGTGGCGGGGGCCGGCATCTTTTTGGGCCGCCTGGCGCTGCTCACGACCCTGCTGAGCAGTGTGGGTGCGCTGGGTCTGCTGACATGGGCAGAAATGCAGGGCAAGCTGGGCGCCCCGCCCGACTTTTCTGTGGACGCACGGGTCTGGATCACATACACGGTCACCCTGGCGGTGGTGGCGGTGGCGGCCTACTACAGCGGCGGCCAAGTGCGGGAGATCACGGCCCGCGAGCAAGAAGAAATCGAGCGCCGTCACCAGGCCGAGATCGAACGCGACCGCAGCAACGAGCGCTTCGCCCGCATCTTTCGCACCAGTCCCAGCCCGATGCTGGCGCAGTCGGCGCGCACCGGCGTCATCCTCGACGTCAACCCCGCGTTCGAGCGCTGCCACGGCTATACCCGCGATCAGGTGCTGGGCCGCACCGACAGCTTCCTGTGGGCTCACGAGGAACAACGCAGCAGCTACCTGCAGCAGTTGCTCACCCACCGGCGGGCCGACCTCCCGCAGGTGAGCAGCCGACGGGCCGACGGCAGCACCTTCGAGGCACAGATATCCAGCGAACTGGGCAACGACCGGAAAGACCGGCTCGTCATCACCACGGTTGCCGACATCAGCACCCGGATCGAAGCGGTGGAGCGGCTGCGCCGTTCCGAGGAGCGCTTTGCCAAGGCCTTCAACTCCAGCCCGCTGGGCATGACCATCGCGCGCCTGGAGGACGGCCTCATCCTGGAGGTGAACCGATCCAACGAACGGGTGCTGGGCTACACACAGGCCGACTTCATGGGCAAGACCTCCCTGGAGGTCGGCCTGTGGTTCAGCGAGCAGGAGCGCCGTGATTTCGTCCAGCAACTGCGCGACGAGGGCCGACTCGAAGGGTATGAGACGCGCATGCGCAACAAGGCCGGGCGCTGGGTACCGGTGCGCATCTGGGCCGAAACCATCGATATCGACGGCCAGGCGTGTTCGCTGGCTTTCACCCTGAACGTGGAGACCGAAAAGCACCGCGAAGCTCTGCTGATCGAAATGGCCCAGGGCGTCTCCGGGGCCACGGGGGAAGTTTTTTTCCGCTCGCTGGTGACCCACCTGGCCCAGGCGCTGGAAGCCGACATGGTGATCGCCGACGATCTCGATACGCCCGAGACGGTGCAATCGGTCGCGGCGTGGCATGCGGGCGAGATCGTGCCCAACGTCCGCTACCGCTGCGCCGACACCACGACAGCCCGCACCATGAATGTCAACCCGGGCTGCCACTTCACCCAGCAACTGCGCACCGACTACCCCGACCACCACCACCCCATTGGCTCCGGTTTTCAAACCTACCTGGGCATTGCGCTGCGCGATGCCGACGGCAGCCCCATTGGCGTGCTCAGGGCGCTGTGGCAATCCACACGGCCTTTGACAGCCGACATGCAGGCGCTGATGACCATTTTTGGCAGCCGCTGCACCGCCGAACTGGTGCGCCTTCGGCGCGACCGCGAAATCCAGAAACTGCAAGAAACGCTGGAGCAGCGGGTGACGCAGCGCACCGAGCAGCTTGAATACCTGAACCGCGAACTCGACTCCTTCGCCTACACCGTCTCGCACGACCTGAAGTCGCCGCTGCGCTCCATCGGCGGCTTCAGCCACTTGCTGCGCGAGCAGATGGACCCGCGCATGAACGACGACGACCGCGATCTGTTCGACCGCATCGACACGTCGGTGCTGCGCATGAGCAGCCTGATCACCGACTTGCTGGCGCTCGCGCGGGTCAGTCAGGGCAGCCTGCAGCGCATGAACGTGAACCTCAGCGAACTGGCGCAGGACGTGATCCGCCAGGAACGTCACCGCGACCCGACGCGCGACGTGCAGGTCAGGATTGCACCCGGCCTGATGGCCAACTGCGACGCCCGCATGGCCCACATCGTGCTCGAAAACCTGCTCGGCAATGCCTGGAAATACACCCGCCAGAAAGCGCTGGCCGTGATCGAGTTCGGTGCTGTCCCGCGCGCGCCGGGTCAGGCGCCCGCGCTCTTCGTGCGCGACAACGGCGCCGGGTTCGACATGGCCCGCGCCGAGCGCCTGTTCAAACCTTTCAACCGCCTGCACGCCAGCAGCGAATTCGAAGGCTCCGGCGTTGGTCTGGCCACCGTGCGCCGCATCCTGGAGCGCCACGGTGGTCACATCCGTGGCGAAGGCCAGGTGGACGCAGGGTCGGTGTTCGAATTTTCTTTCGGCAGCGATACCGCGCGGTGAATGGCACGCCCCACTCCAGGCCAGACCGCGTGCGCTGCAGTGACAACGAGCCTGATGCGCGCCGGGATAGCCTTTTGGATCGTGCCTTTTGCGAGATGACGCTGGCCGACTTCTTCAAGGAGTACTGCGAGCGCCACTCGTCCGTCCGCAAGGTCTCTCACAAGGAAGACATCGAGAAATTCGAGCGCCACATCGACACCGATAGGTACGGCGTCAACCTTGCAAAGCTGCGGCTGATCGGAGATCACGCGAGCCCAGTTGATTCCAGTGGGGCTACTGCGACGGTCACCATCCCTGCCGGGGAATGGACAAGCTCAGGGAAAAGTCCCGCTCACGGTTCGTGCTGCCTGATGAAATGCCCCGCCTGATGCTGGCCATGGAGCATGAGTCGAACGAGCTGGTGCGTGACTTCGTAAAGCTCGCCCTGTTCACGGGGGCGCGTCGCAGCAATGTGCTGGCGATGCAGTGGCCGGATGTGCACATTGAACGCCGGGAATGGCACATCGCGATGACCAAGAACGGCGAACCTCATTCCATGCGCAGAACCGGCGAGCTTTGAGGTGGCAACCCGATCCTGATTAAAAACCGCATCACTTGAACAAAAGTAATGCGTATATTAAACTCACCTCTCATGAACCAGTCTGACCACATCCTCGACCTGGCCCGGCACCGGCGTGTGCTGCGGGCAGCGGATGTGCGCGCGCACGGCTGGTCGCCGCAGCTGCTGATCCGGCTGCACCAGGCCGGTAAGCTGCAACGCATCGCACGTGGCCTGTATGGACTGCCCGACGCCGAAGTCACCGAACACCAGACGCTGATCGAGGTCTGCCAGCGCGTGCCCAAGGGCGTGCTGTGCCTGCTGAGCGCGCTGCAACTCCATGAGATCGGCACACAACTGCCGCACGAAGTGTGGATCGCGCTGCCTGAAGGCAGTCAGACCCCGGCGCTGAGCTACCCCACGCTGCGCATCACGCGCCTGCGCGGCACCGCCTACAGCGACGGTATCCAGACCGTGGCCGACCACGGCGCCCCCATCCGCGTGTACAGCGCCGCCAAGACGGTGACCGACTGCTTCAAGTTCC
>PNMN01000110.1 GCA_013823655.1 Comamonadaceae bacterium
TGCGCGAGCGCTTCTCGCGTCTGTTGTCGCTGCGGCTCGAAGCCGGTCAGCTCGCCGGGGTGGACGTGCGCGCCCTGCGTTTCGCGCTGGAGTGCCTGGCGCCCGGCACGGTGCTCGAGGGCGCCCAGATTGACATTGAAGAACCCCCCGGCCAGGCCTGGTGCATGGGCTGCACCCAGACCGTGGCCATCGCCCAGCGTGGCGACGCCTGTCGGATTTGCGGCAGCTACCAGCTACAGCCTACCGGCGGCATGGAATTGCGCGTCATCGACATGCAAGTCAGCGATGATCAACCGATTGATTGAATGAACCAGGAGACAGACCATGTGTGTCGTGTGCGGATGCAGTAACAACAGCGCGGCCCATGCCCGGCATGTGAAGACCCAGGCGGGCGAAGCCGACGTGGTGCAGGTGAATCCTGGCAACGGCGATTTGCATTTTGGTGCCGGAGCGGCCCGCGTGTCGGTGCCGGGCATGAGCCAGGCGCGCGCCATCCAGCTGGAGGCCGACATTCTCGGTGCCAACAACCGGGTGGCGGTGCAGAACCGTGCGCATTTCGAAGCGCATGGCGTGACCGCGCTCAACCTGGTGTCCAGCCCCGGATCGGGCAAGACCACGCTGCTGTGCGCGACCATCGAAGCCTTGAAGACCCACGCGCCCGGCCTGCATGTGGCGGTGATCGAAGGCGATCAGCAGACCAGCTTTGATGCCGAGCGCATCCGCGCGACCGGCGCGCCCGCGATCCAGGTCAACACCGGCAAGGGCTGCCACCTCGACGCACCCATGGTGAGCGAAGCCTTTGCGCAGCTGCACAGCCACGACCACCACGCACATGCGCCCGGGCATGCACACGATCACCACCACGGCGATGCACACAGCCTGCTGTTCATTGAAAACGTGGGCAATCTGGTCTGCCCTGCTGTCTGGGACCTGGGCGAAGCCGCCAAGGTGGCCATTCTTTCGGTGACCGAGGGCGAAGACAAGCCGCTCAAGTACCCCGACATGTTCGCCGCCGCGCGGCTCATGGTGCTCAACAAGATCGACCTGTTGCCGCACGTGAAGTTCGACGTGGCGCGCTGCATCGAACTGGCGCGGCGCGTGAACCCCACCATCGAGATCCTGCAGCTCTCGGCCACCACCGGCGAGGGCATGGATGCATGGTTGCACTGGCTGGACCACTCGATAGGGCATGACCATCACCACCATGAAGAACCCGCGCCATCGGCCTCGGAATCGGCGCTGCGGGATCGAGTGCAGCAGCTCGAAGCCGAGCTGGCCAAAGCCCGCGCAGCGCTTTCCGCCGACGCCACGATCTGACGTCATGAACACCACGCCTGTGCCCACCGTGCTCGCCTGCGGCGCCTGGCTGAAGAACGCCGCCTGCCTGCTGGCGGACGGCGCACCGGTGTGGTCGGCGCTGCACGGCGACCTCAGCGACCCGGCAGCCTGCGCCGCGCTGGAGACGTCGGCACAGCGCCTGCTGGCCGAACACGGTGCGCCCATTGCTGCCGTGGCGCACGACCTGCACCCCGACTTCTTCAGCACCCAGCTCGCGGTGCAGCTCGCCGCCGTGCTCGGTGTGCCCGCCATCGGCGTGCAGCACCACCACGCACACATCGCGGCGGTGGTGGCCGAGCACGGCCTTGCGCAACCGGTGATCGGTCTGGCGCTGGACGGCGTGGGGCTTGGCGTGGACGGCGCAGCCTGGGGCGGCGAGCTGCTCTGGGTGAGCGGCGCGCAGTGGCAGCGCCTGGGCCATCTGCTCCCGCTGGCCCTGCCCGGCGGTGACCGCGCTGCGCGCGAGCCCTGGCGCATGGCGGCCAGCGCGTTGCACGCCATCGGCCGGGGCGATCAGATCCCCGCCCGCTTTGCGCCGCAGGTCGGTGAGCACGTGGCCGCAGGCGTTCAGCAGATGCTGGCCAAGAACTTGAACAGCCCCACCAGCAGCAGCGCTGGCCGCTGGTTCGACGCGGCGGCCGGCGCACTGGCCTGCAGCGTTCGCCAGGCCGACGAAGCACAGGCCGCCATCGCACTGGAAACGGCGGCTGCACGCTGGCTCGCGCAACACCCACACACGCTCCCGCTGCCCGGCGCGGCCATCGACGCGCAGAACCGCCTGGACCTGCGCGGCCTCATGCCCGCCCTGTTCGATGCCGACGCCGCTGGCGTGGACGCCGCTGCCGCAGGCTTTCACCTCGCGCTGGCCGACGCACTGGCCAGCTGGGCCACGCGCGCCGCCCGCCAGCGCGGCTGCCGCGACGTCTGCTTGGGCGGCGGCTGCTTCTTCAACCGCATCCTGCGCGAGCGCGTGACCGAGCGCCTGCAGGCCGCTCAACTGCGTGTGCACCGGCCACTCGACAAAGGCTGCGGCGACGCCGGTCTCGCGCTCGGCCAGGCCTGGGTCGCGGCCCAGCAGCTGGCCGCGACCGCCCCACAAGAACACACCACGAAGGAAACCGAACCATGTGCCTAGCCATTCCCGCGCAACTGGTGGAGCTGCGCCCCCACGACCAGGCCGTGGTGAACCTCGGCGGCATCCGCAAAGAAATTTCCATCGCCCTGGTGGCCGACGTGCAGGTGGGCGACTACGTGATCGTGCACGTCGGCCACGCCATCGGCGTGCTCGACCCGGAAGAGGCGCTGAGCACGCTGGCGCTGTTCGCCGACATCGCCCGGTTCGCCACCGATCCGACGCCGGAGGACGCGACCCGTGCCGGGCCGCCCCAAGCTGGGTCAGCCCCCTTGGGGGGCAGCGAACCACATGAAATGGGGAGCGTGGGGGCATGAAATACATCGACGAATTCCGCGACGGCGATCTGGCCCGCCAGATCGGCGCGCGCATTGCCACCGAAGCGCTCCCGCAGCGCCAGTACAGCTTCATGGAGTTCTGTGGCGGCCACACCCATGCCATCAGCCGTTACGGCGTGCTGGAGCTGCTGCCGCCCAACGTGCGCATGATCCACGGCCCGGGCTGCCCGGTCTGCGTGCTGCCCATCGGCCGCATCGACCTGGCGATCCGTCTGGCCCTGGAGCGCGACGCCATCGTCTGCACCTATGGCGACACCATGCGCGTGCCGGCCAGTGACAGTCTTTCACTCGTCAGGGCCAAGGCACGCGGTGGCGACATCCGCATGGTCTATTCGGCGGCCGACGCGCTGGCCATCGCGCGCGCCAACCCGCAGCGCGAGGTGGTGTTCTTCGCCATCGGTTTCGAGACCACCACGCCGCCCACGGCGCTGGCCATCCGCGACGCGGCGCGCGAAGGACTGGCCAACTTCAGTGTGCTGTGCTGTCACGTGCTCACGCCCTCGGCCATCACGCACATCCTGCAGTCGCCCGAGGTGCGCCAGCTCGGCACCGTGCCCATCGACGGCTTCATCGGCCCGGCGCACGTGAGCATCGTGATCGGCTCCGCGCCTTACGAGCACTTCTCCGAGGAGTACCGCAAGCCGGTGGTGATCGCCGGCTTCGAGCCGCTGGATGTGATGCAGGCCATCCTGATGCTGGTGCGCCAGGTCAATCAAGGCCGCGCCCATGTGGAAAACGAGTTCACCCGCGCCGTCACGCCCGAGGGCAACCAGAAGGCCCAGGCCCTGGTGTCCGAGGTGTTCGAACTGCGGCCCAGCTTCGAGTGGCGCGGCCTGGGCGAGGTGCCCTACAGCGCGCTCAAAATCCGCGAAGCGTTTGCCACCTTCGACGCCGAGCGCCGCTTCGACCTGGGCTACACGAGCGTGGCCGACAACAAGGCCTGCGAGTGCGGCGCCATCCTGCGTGGCGTGAAGAAGCCGACCGACTGCAAGATTTTCGGCACCGTCTGCACGCCGGAAAACCCGGTCGGCTCCTGCATGGTGTCGAGCGAAGGCGCCTGCGCCGCGCACTACACCTACGGCCGCTTCCGCGACATTCCCATCGTCGCCGCCACCGCCCCTGCCACCGAGGAGGCCATCCCGTGAGAGCCGACATCGAGCAACCCGCCGGCGGCGAGGCGCCCGCGCCCAAGCCGGTGAAGAAGAGCTACATCCGCCCGCTCGACATCAAACACGGTCGCATCGACATGGGCCACGGCGCGGGCGGCAAGGCCGCAGCGCAACTGATCGAAGAGCTGTTCCTCGCCGCCTTCGACAATGCGTTCCTGCGCCAGGGCGACGACGCGGCGGTGCTGGCGCTGCCCGCGTTCGACCCGGCGCAGGGCCGCCTGGTGATGGCCACCGACGCGCATGTGATCTCGCCGCTGTTCTTTCCGGGCGGCGACATCGGTTGCCTCTCGGTGCACGGCACGGTCAACGACGTGGCGATGCTGGGCGCGCAGCCGCTGTACCTGAGCGCGAGCTTCATCATCGAAGAAGGTTTCCCGCTGATCGAGCTGCAGCGCATCGTGCGCTCCATGGCGGCCGCGTCGCGCGAGGCCGGTGTACCGGTGGTGACCGGCGACACCAAGGTGGTGGAGAAAGGCAAGGGCGACGGCGTGTTCATCAGCACCACCGGTGTCGGTGTGCTGCCGCCGGGGGTGCAGATCAGCGGGCGCAACGCCCGCCCGGGTGATGTGCTGCTGCTCTCCGGCAGCATCGGCGACCACGGCGTGGCGGTGCTCTCGCAGCGCGAGTCGCTGGCCTTTGAGACCACCATCGAGAGCGACACCGCCGCGCTGCACACCCTGGTGGCGACCATGCTGGCCGCCGCACCCGGCGCGGTGCGCGTGCTGCGCGACCCCACGCGCGGCGGCCTGGCCACCACGCTCAACGAAGTCGCGCGCCAGTCGGGCGTGGGCATGCTGCTGCAGGAGGCCGCCATCCCCGTCAAGCCGCAGGTGGACGCGGCCTGCGAACTGCTCGGCCTGGACCCGCTCTACGTCGCCAACGAAGGCAAGCTGATCGCGGTGGTGGCGCCCGAGGCGGCCGAGGCCGTGCTCGCCGCGATGCGCGCGCACCCGCTGGGCGGCGACGCAGCGCGCATCGGCGAGGTCACGAGCGACCCACACCACTTCGTGCAGATGGCCACGCGCTTCGGTGGCCGACGGGTGGTGGACTGGCTCAGTGGGGAGCAGCTGCCAAGAATTTGTTGATCTCCCCGCCGCGCTGCGCGCGGGCATGTGCGCATGCGGCGAGCTGGACCACGGTGTGACCGTGGAAGCGGTGGCGGCGGCCCGGTCTGGGTCGGTGTCGGTGTCGGTGTCGGTGTCGCCCTGCGACCCGCCATCAAGGGCAGCGCTGCAACTGTTTCCCCGCCAGTGCCGGACCCAGTCCGGCCACCGTTGCGCGCTGCGCGTCGGTGATGGCGGGCAGGCGCAGCGTCCAGGCAGAAGCTTCGGCGCGCTCCTGCACCACCCGCGCGGTGCGCACGCCTTTTTTGCTCACATCCTGCAGCCCCAGTTCGGCGGCGGCCTCGCTGGAATAGGTGCCCAGGGCCAGGCCCGGGCCGAGCGGCGGGGGCAGGGTGCGGAACGCCACGCCCAGCTGGCCCAGTTCGTCTTTTTTGCGGTCGAGCTGATCGTCGCTGTACCGGCCCATGTAGACGACCCAGCGGCCTCCGGTGCGGGATTCGTCGATGCGCCAGCTGCCGCGCGACAGCCCGGTGGCGCCCAACGCGGCGCGCAGGCGTTCGGCCTGCTCGGGGGTGTAGGTACCGGCCTGCCAGCAGGTGGTGGCTGGTGTTTCGGGCGCAGCCGGGGCGCTGGTGCCGGAGGTGTCCGCCACCGTCGGCGTGCCTTCGCCCGGCGCGGCGCTTGGCTCGGCGCTCGGCCCGGGTGCCGGTGTCGGTGCCGGTTCAGCGCTCGGGGGTGTCGGGCTGGAGAGTGGGGAGGGTGCGGGTCTGGGGTCGTTGAGCAGGCGCAACGATTCCGGCTTGATCTGCCCCTGCAGCCGTTGCGGTTCGGCCTGTTCGGTCGGGGCCAGGCCCAGCGCGCCCAGGTAGCCCTGCGTCCAGGCGAAATAGAGCGCGTTGGCCAGCAGCAGCAGCCAGATCACCAGTCTCAACATGGGCGCACACTCACTTCCGAACTGGTGATGGTTTGCAGACCACTGGCGCCGAGCACCCGCAGCGCACCCTGGGCGTTGACACCGCTTGCCGTGCCCTGGGTGCCGTCCGAAAGCCGCACCGCACGGCCCTGGAGCGCGTCGCGTTGCGCAAAACGCGGTGCAAACGCGGCAAAGCCCCGGGTTTCAAAGGCCAGCACGTCGCGCACCAGGGCGGGCGCCACGCGCGCCAGCACCTCGCCCGCGCCGAGTCCAACCAGCACCTCGGCCAGACCGGCTGGCGCCATGGCAGCAACGGCGGCGTCGGGACCAGCGAGCGCGCTGACGGACTGGTCCAGGGGCCGTGCGATGTTGATGCCCACACCGATCACCACCAGCCGCTGCCGCGTGGCACTGTCGCCGGTGCCGGCGGTTTCCACCAGGATGCCGCCGAGCTTGCGCTGCTGCAGCCAGAGGTCGTTCGGCCACTTGAGCATCACGTCCGGGTGCAGGCTTTCGGCCAGGCTCACGCCGACCGCCAGCGACAAGCCCGACCAGTCGGCGGGCGCCAGCGGCAGGGCGAGTGAAAAGGTGAGCGACTGCCCGGCCTTGCTGTGCCAGCCCTTGCCCAGGCGCCCGCGCCCGGCGGTCTGTTCTTCCGCCGCCAGCAGCACCGGCTCTATGAGACCGGCGCGTGCGCGGCGCATCAGTTCGCTGCTGGTGGAATCGATGCTGGGCAGCACCTCGACAGTGAAGCCCGGCAGCGCGGGAACCACCGCCTGCCAGATGCCTTCGACGTGGGCGAGCAGGTCAGACATGGCCGGAGAGCCGTGCCTGCAGACCGGAACACCGCGCAACCGGCTTTGCCGGGGCGCTGGTGTTGTCCCCCTGGGGGGAAGACGCGAAGCGGCGCAGGGGGGTCATCCCAACTTCGAGGCGCGGCCTGCCCGCTTCGGCGCCAGCAGCGTGCCGCGGCACTTATCGGCGCCGCACCAGCACGGGTACTGTGCCTTGAGCTTGGGCGTGTAGGGCTCGTCGATCACCAGACCGTAGTCGTAGAACAGCTCTTCACCGGCATGGATGGGCCTTTTGGCGCGGATGAAGACGCGGCCTTCATCGATCTCGGCCTCGCAGTTCGGCTTGCAGCTGTGGTTGATCCAGCGCGAGGAGTTGCCGCCGACCTTCGCGTCGATGACGTGGTCTTCGTCGATGTGGAAATAGAAGGTGTGGTTCGGATCGTGCGGGTCGTGCGGGTGGCGGTTCAGCGCTTCGTCCCAGCTGATGACCTCGCCCACGTATTCAATCAGGGTCTCGCCCTCGGCCAGATCGGCCACGGCATACACGCCTTTGCCGTGCACGCCGGAGCGGCGCGTCTGGATGCGGCGGTTGCCTGCGGCGGTTTTTTCCCTGGCCGACGCCGGGTGCGATGCGGGGGGCTTGGCAGCGAAACCGGCGGTTTTCGTCACGACCGAAAATTTTGGTAAGGTTGTTTTGTGCAGGTGCGCGCGTGTGTGTGCGTACCCATGTGTGCGCGTGCATGCGCGCGTGAAGGTTGATTGTAGAGATGAAAACAGACGGTTCCGCCAAAACGCTGGTCATTGCCGAGAAGCCATCGGTGGCCCAGGACATCGTGCGCGCGCTCACCCCCGTGGTGGGCAAATTCGACAAACACGACGACCATTTCGAGAACGATCGCTACGTGGTGACCTCCGCCGTCGGCCACCTGGTCGAGATCGCCGCGCCCGAGCAGTTCGACGTCAAGCGCGGCAAGTGGAGCTTTGCCCACCTGCCGGTGCTGCCGCCTTACTTTGAATTGAAGCCGATCGACAAGACCAGAGCGCGCCTGAGCGCGGTGGTCAAGCTGGCCAAGCGCAAGGACGTGGGCCAGCTCATCAACGCCTGCGACGCGGGCCGCGAGGGGGAACTCATCTTCCGCCTGATCGAGCAATACGCCGGCGGCCTGAAGGGCGGTTCTTATCAGACGCTGGGCAAGCCGGTGCAGCGCCTGTGGCTGCAGTCCATGACGCCGGCGGCGATCCGCGACGGTTTCGAGCACCTGCGCAGCGACGCCCAGATGCAGGGCCTGGCCGACGCCGCGCGCAGCCGCTCCGAGGCCGACTGGATGGTCGGCATCAACGGCACGCGCGCCATGACCGCCTTCAACTCGCGCGACGGTGGCTTCTTCCTCACCACCGTGGGCCGGGTGCAGACGCCCACGCTGTCGATCGTGGTCGAGCGCGAAGAAAAGATCCGCGCCCACCGCAGCCGCGACTACTGGGAAATCCACGCCAGCTTCCTGGCCGAAGCCGGCGAGTACCCGGGCAAGTGGTTCGACCCCAACTGGAAGAAACCCACCGGCGACGACGCCGACGCCGAACAGCGCGCCGACCGCCTGTGGAACCAGCGCGAGGCGCTGGCCATCGTGGAAGCGGTGCGCGGCAAGGCCGCCAGCGTCACCGAAGAAAGCAAACCGACCACCCAGGCCAGCGGCCTGCTGTACGACCTGACCAGCCTGCAGCGCGAGGCCAACGGCCGCTTCGGCTTCTCGGCCAAGACCACGCTGCAACTGGCGCAGAGCCTGTACGAACGCCACAAGGCCCTGACCTACCCGCGTACCGATTCCCGCGCCCTGCCCGAGGACTACCTGGGAACGGTGAAAGAGACCTTTCAGATGCTGGCGCACAGCGGCATGAAGCACCTGGCGCCGCACGCGCGCACGGCGCTCGACGGCGGCTACATCCGCCCGAGCAAGCGCATCTTCGACAACAGCAAGGTGTCGGACCACTTCGCCATCATCCCGACGCTGCAGGCGCCCAGCGGCCTGAGTGAAGCGGAGCAAAAGCTGTACGACCTGGTGGTGCGCCGCTTCCTGGCGGTGTTTTTCCCCAGCGCCGAATTCACCGTCACCACGCGCATCAGCAAGGTCCTGAACCATGCTTTCAAGACCGAAGGCAAGGTGCTGGTCAAGCCGGGCTGGATGGCGGTCTACGGCAAGGAAGCCGCCGAAGACGTGACCGACGCGAAAGAGGGCGACAAGGGGCAGAACCTGGTGCCGGTGCGCGACGGCGAAACCGTGCGCACCGAAACGGTGGAGGCCAAGGGCCTGAAGACCAAACCCCCAGCGCGCTACAGCGAAGCCACGCTGCTGGGCGCCATGGAAGGCGCGGGCAAGCTGATCGACGACGACGAACTGCGCGAGGCCATGCAGGAAAAAGGCCTGGGCACGCCCGCCACGCGCGCGGCCACCATTGAAGGCTTGCTGACCGAAAAATACATGCTGCGCGAAGGCCGCGAACTCATCCCCACCGCCAAGGCGTTCCAGCTCATGACGCTGCTGCGTGGCCTGGGCGTGGAAGAACTCTCCAAAGCCGAACTCACCGGCGAGTGGGAATACAAGCTGGCGCAGATGGAGCACGGCCAGCTCAGCCGCAGCGCCTTCATGGCACAGATCGCGCAAATGACCGAGCGCATGGTGAAGAAGGCCAAGGAATACGACCGCGACACCATCCCCGGCAACTACGCCACCCTGGCCACGCCCTGCCCCAACTGCGGCGGCGTGGTGAAGGAAAACTACCGCAGGTATGGCTGCACGGGTGCCGACGGCAACAGCGAGGGCTGCGGCTTTTCGTTCGGCAAATCACCGGCCGGCCGCACCTTCGAGCCCGAAGAAGCCGAACAGCTGCTGGCGACCCGGCAGATCGGCCCGCTGGAGGGCTTCCGCTCCAAGGCCGGCTGGCCCTTCGTGGCCGAGATCGTGCTCAAGTTCAACGAGGAGGACCAGAACTGGAAGCTCGAATTCGACTTCGGCGACGACAAGAAAAACGAAGAGACCGGCGAGCTGGTGGATTTCAGCGGCAGCGCGTCGCTCGGCGCCTGCCCCAAGTGCGGCGGGGCGGTGCACGAGCACGGTGCCAACTACGTGTGTGAAAAATCCGTGCCCACCGACGCCCAGGCCACGCCGAGCTGCGACTTCAAGAGCGGCAAGATCATCCTGCAGCAGCCGGTGGCGCGCGAGCAGATGAGCAAGCTGCTGGC
>PNMN01000111.1 GCA_013823655.1 Comamonadaceae bacterium
CACATCGCCACGGGGCAGTTCCTGGCGCTTCTCCAGGTGCTGGATGCGCAGACGCAATTCATTGAGCTCGGTGGAGGCCAGATCGAGCACCCGCATGGCCAGACGGGAAGCCATGATCTGGTCGTCGATCACCCCTTCGGCCAGCAACTCCAGTTGCCCGGATGTGCTCAGCGGACTGCCGCCCGTGGAGGGCGCAAAGCGGGGCAGCAGCGTGCGCTGCAAGGCCTTGCGGCTGTTGTTCAGCCAGAGGGCCTGGATTTTCTGGAACGCCATCCAGGCATCGCGCCGCTCTTGCATTTCGCGCGCCGGGCCGGCCTGGTCCAGGATGGTGGTGAGGCGGGTTTCACAGGCCTTGACCAGTTCGGGAAGCGCCCGCCCCACTTGAACCACGAAGAGTTCACGTGCCTGCTTGGCGAGAGAAGAGGCGTGCTGATCGGGCGAGGTCACCATGGTTTCAGTATGACAGTTTTCGGGACACCGGCTTCCGATTCTGGTGATCCGACCCACTGCGGTCCTCAGACCACGGCGCCTGAATTGGGGTCTGCCGGATCCACTTCGGCCGTTTTGCCGCCGGGCTTGATCAGATCTTCACGCTTGATGCCCAGCCACATGGCGATGGCCGCGGCCACGAACACCGACGAATAGATGCCGAACAGGATGCCGATGGTCAATGCCATCGCAAAGTGGTGCAGGGTCGGACCACCAAACAACAGCATCGACAGCACCATGATCTGCGTCGAACCGTGCGTGATGATGGTACGGCTGATGGTGGAGGTGATGGCATGGTCGATGATCTGGACCGTGTTCATCTTGCGCTGGCGGCGGAAAGTTTCACGGATGCGATCAAAAATCACCACAGATTCGTTGACCGAATAGCCCAGCACCGCCAGCACCGCCGCCAGCACCGCCAGCGAGAACTCCCACTGGAAGAAGGCAAAAAAGCCCAGGATGATGACCACGTCGTGCAGGTTGGCGATGATCGCCGAGACGGCGTATTTCCATTCGAAGCGGATCGCCAAGTAAACCATGATGCCAACGATCACGAAGGCCAGCGCCTTCAAGCCGTCTTCCACCAGCTCCTGCCCCACCTGCGGGCCGACGAATTCGGACCGGCGCAACTCCACCGCCGGGTTTTGCGCCTTGAGCGCCGCCATCAGGGCCTCGCTCTGCTGGCCCGAACTCTGACCGGCCTGCACCGGGAGCCGCAGCAGCACATCCCTCGAAGTACCAAAATTCTGCACCGGCACCTCGGCGTAACCCAGACTCTCGACGACCTGGCGCACCGCCGACAGGTCGGCCGGTTGCTCGTAGGCCACCTCCACCACCGTGCCGCCGGTGAATTCCACCGACAGGTTCAGACCCCGGAAGACCAGGAAGAACACAGCGGCGGCAAAGGAGATGGCGGAGATCGCGTTCAGCAAGATGGCGTGCTTCATGAACGGGATGTCGCGGCGGATGCGGAAGAATTCCATGGCGGTGCTCCGGTTCAGTCGGCCTTGGCGGCGGCGGGGTTGTTCTCAGGCTTCCAGACGGTGCCGATGGACACGCTCTTGAGCTTCTTCTGGCGACCGTACCAGAGGTTGACCAGGCCGCGCGAGAACACCACCGAC
The DNA here is from genome assembly GCA_013823655.1 of Comamonadaceae bacterium. Classification (GTDB taxonomy): domain Bacteria; phylum Pseudomonadota; class Gammaproteobacteria; order Burkholderiales; family Burkholderiaceae_C; genus Hydrogenophaga. The sequence goes on from PNMN01000111.1 coordinate 1,611, forward strand.
GAGAACATGCTGGTGAGAATGCCGATGCAATGCACCACGGCAAAGCCGCGCACCGGACCGGAACCGAAGGCCAGCAAAGCAATGCCGGCGATCAGGGTGGTGATGTTGGAGTCCAGGATGGTGCCCCAGGCGGTTTCATAGCCGGCATGGATGGCGGCCTGCGGGGATTTGCCGCTGCGCAATTCGTCGCGCACGCGTTCGTTGATCAGCACGTTGGAGTCGATCGCCATGCCCAGCGTCAACGCCATGGCAGCGATGCCGGGCAGCGTGAGCGTGGCCTGCAGCATGGACAACACGGCCACCAGCAGCACCAGGTTGAAAGCCAGCGCGATGCTGGAGAACGCGCCAAACAGCATGTAATAACCGCACATGAACAGCACGATCACGACGAAGCCCCAGATCACGCTGTTGAAGCCTTTGGCGATGTTCTCGGCGCCCAGGCTGGGGCCAATGGTGCGCTCTTCAATGATCTCCATCGGCGCGGCCAGCGAGCCCGCGCGCAGCAGCAGCGCGGTGTCGTTGGCCTCCACCGTGCTCATGCTGCCGGAAATCTGCACCCGGCCACCCGCGATTTCGCTGCGGATCACCGGCGCCGTCACGACCTCGCCGCGGCCCTTTTCGAACAGGATGATGGCCATGCGCTTGCCGATGTTCTCGCGCGTGACGTCGCGGAAGATGCGCGAGCCCTTGGCGTCCAGCGTCAGGTGCACCGCCGCTTGCTGCTGGTCATCGAAGCCGGCCTGCGCGTCGGTCAGGTTCTCGCCCGTCAGCAGCACGTCGCGCCTGACGATCACGGCCCGGCCATCGCGCTCCAGATAGCGTTCGGAACCAAACGGCACGGCGCCGGTGCCGCGTTCGGCGGCCAGGCCTTCGGTGCTTTCGTCCACCAGGCGCAGTTCCAGCGTGGCGGTGCGGCCCAGGATGTCTTTGGCCTTGGCCGTGTCCTGCACACCCGGCAGCTGCACCACGATGCGGTCCAGGCCTTGCTGCTGGATCACCGGTTCGGACACGCCGAGTTCGTTGATGCGGTTGTGCAGGGTGGTGATGTTCTGCTTGAGCGCCTGGTCCTGCACGCGGCGCGCGGCCTCGGGCCGGATGCTGGCGATCACCTTGTATTCAACGCCTTCGGGCCGGTCCACGGCCTGCAGGTCGGCAAACTGGTCGGCGATCAGGGCCTTGATGGCCTCCATGGTCTGCGCATCGCGGGCGCGCAGCTCGATGGTCTGGCCGTTGCGGCTGATGCCGCCGTGGCGCACGCCTTTTTCACGCAGGGCGGCGCGCAGGTCGCCCGCGATGCCGTCGGCGCGCTGCTGCAGCGCCGCGGCCATGTCCACCTGCAGCATGAAGTGCACGCCGCCGCGCAGGTCCAGACCCAGGTACATCGGGGAAGCGCCCAGGCTGGCCATCCAGGTCGGTGTGCGCGGCACCAGGTTCAGCGCCACCACATGGCTCGGGTTGGCCGGATCGGGGTTGAACGCCTTCTCCAGCGCGTCGCGCGCCTTGAGCTGGTCGTCGGTGCTTTCAAAGCGCGCCTTGACCGAATTGCCATCCAGCGCCACCAGTGAGGCCTGCAACCCCTGGGCCGCCAGCGCCTGCTCCACCCGCGTGGTCGTGGTCGCGTCAACGCGCACCGAAGTCCGCCCCGCCGACACCTGCACCGCCGGTGCTTCGCCAAACAGGTTGGGTGCGGCGTACAGCAAGCCCACCAGCAGGGTCACCCCGATGATCAGGTACTTCCAGAGCGGATAACGGTTCATAACAGCAGGCCCGTAGGGCAGAGGTGACTTCAATCCAGAGTGCCGCAGAACCGGCTTTGCCGGGCTGCAGGCACTGCCCCCTTGAGGGGGTGACGCGCCGCCAGGCGCGGCGCGGGGGTGGGCTTACTTGATCGTGCCCTTGGGCAGCACCTGCACCACGGCGGACCGTTGCATCTGGACTTCAACGTCGCTGGCAAGTTCCACGCCGATGTAGGCCTCGCCGATCTTGGTCACCTTGCCCAGGAAACCACCGGCGGTGACCACCTCGTCGCCTTTGGCCAGGGCTTCGACCATGAGCTTGTGCTCCTTGGCTTTCCTCATCTGCGGGCGGATCATCACGAAATACAGCACCACGAACATCAGCACCAAAGGCAGCATGCTCAGGAGGGTGTCTTGGGTGCTGGCGCCGGTGGCGGCCTGGGCGTAAGCGGAAGAAATGAACACGGGGAAATCTCCAACAAGATGGGTCAAGGAAACGCCAAACGCCCGGGCGGCATTTTTACCTGCCGCCCGGGCCGTCTGGAATCAACTGGGCATTGTATGCCGCGACCCGCTGGCGGGGTGCCGCTGCACCGGCACCCCTCAGGCGGCCCTGGCGGCTGCCGATGGACCGGCGCGCCACTGCGCCATCAGTCCGCTCCAGCGGGAACGCGCTGCCGCCAGGTGGCGCTCTTTCACGTGGCCATATCCCTTGATCTGCTCCGGGATGCGGGCGATGTCCAGCGCCAGCGCGTGGTTGTCGGCGTTGAGCCCCCGCACCAGCTCCTCGACGCTGGCGCGGTACTCGCCGATCAGCGCGCGCTCGGTGCGCCGCTCTTCGGTTTTGCCGAACACATCCAGCGCCGTGCCGCGCAGGCCCTTGAGGCGGGCCAGCAGCTTGAACCCGGTGAACATCAGCGGACCGAACTTCCGCTTGATCGGCTCGCCCTGGGCGTTCTTCTTCGCGATCAGCGGCGGCGCCAGGTGCACGTGCAGCTTGAAGTCGCCCTCGAACTGCGCCGCCAGCCTGGCGTGAAAGGCCGGGTCGCTGTGCAGACGGGCCACCTCGTACTCGTCCTTGTAGGCCATGAGCTTGAACAGGTTTCGGGCCACGGCTTCGGTGAGTGTGGTCTTGCCGAGCTTCGCTTCGGCGTCCTGCACCCGGCGCACGAACACCTCGTACTCGCCGGCATAGGCAGCGTTCTGGTAGCCGCTCAGGAACTCGACGCGGCGCGCCACCAGGCTGTCCACCGTCTCGCGCTTCTGGAACCGGATCACCTGCTGGCCCAGCGGGTTGAGCAGCGCGGCGAGCGCCTTGGCGTCGTGCGCGGCGCGGCGACCCCATTCAAAGGCCTGCTTGTTTTTCTCCACCTGCACCGCGTTCAGCTCGATGGCCCGCATCAGCGCCGTCAGGCCCAGCGGCACCCAGCCGCGCTGCCAGGCGTAGCCCAGCATCATGGGGTTGGTGTAGATCGAATCGCCCATCAGCTTGGCGGCCGCAGCCTCGGCGTCGAAGGTGCCCACCGCGTCGGCGCCCAGGCTCTGGGTCAGCGCGTCCACGCAGGCCTGCGCCGGGTTCTGCCAGTCCGGGTTCTTCACGAAAGCGGCGGTGGGCGACGCGCCCGAGTTCAGCGCCACGTGGCTGCGACCGGCGCGCAGGCGCTGCCAGCTCTCCTTGTGCGCCGCCACGATCGGGTCGCAGCCGATGATCAGGTCGGCCGACGCGGCCGACACGCGGGTGGTGCGGATCGCGTCCTGGTGCGCGCCGATCAGCACGTGGCTCCAGGTGGCGCCGCCTTTTTGCGCCAGACCGGCCGCGTCCTGCGTGACGATGCCCTTGCCCTCGATGTGCGCCGCCATGCCCAGCAGCTGGCCGATGGTGATGACGCCGGTGCCGCCGACGCCCGCGACGATGATGCCCCAGGCTTCCGCGTTCAAGGCGGGCTGCTTCGGCTCCGGCAGCGCGCCGCCGGTCCATTCGGCCTTGTTGTCCGACTTCTTCTTGCGCAACTGGCCGCCGTCCACGGTGACAAAGCTCGGGCAAAAGCCCTTGACGCAGGAGAAGTCCTTGTTGCAGGTGCTCTGGTTGATGGTGCGCTTGCGACCGAACTCGGTCTCCAGCGGCTCCACGCTCAGGCAGTTGCTCTGCACGCCGCAGTCGCCGCAGCCTTCGCACACCAGTTCGTTGATGACCACGCGCTCGGGCGGCTCGACCAGGGTGCCGCGCTTGCGGCGGCGGCGCTTTTCGGTGGCGCAGGTCTGGTCGTAAATGATGACCGTCGTGCCTTTGATGTCACGGAACTCGCGCTGCACCGCGTCCAGCGTGTCGCGGTGCTGGATGGCAATGCCTTCGGGCAGGCCTTTCACACCGTCGTACTTCTCGGGCTCGTCGGTGACGATGGAGATCTTCACCGCACCCTCGGCGCGCATGCTCTGCGCGATCTGCACGACCGAGTGGCCCTCGGGCCGCTCGCCGACCTGCTGGCCGCCGGTCATGGCCACGGCGTCGTTGTACAGAATCTTGTAGGTGATGTTCACCCCGGCGGCGATGCTCTGGCGGATCGCCAGGATGCCGCTGTGGAAGTAGGTGCCGTCGCCCAGGTTGGCGAACATGTGCTGCTCGTTCACGAACGGTTGCTGGCCGACCCAGGGCACGCCCTCGCCGCCCATCTGGGTGAAGCCCACGGTGGCGCGGTCCATCCAGATGCTCATGAAGTGGCAGCCGATGCCGGCCATGGCGCGCGAACCCTCGGGCACCTTGGTGGACGTGTTGTGCGGGCAGCCGGAGCAGAACCAGGGCTGGCGCTCGGCGCCTTGCACACCCTTTGTCAGCAGCGTCTGCATCGACTGCTCCTGCGCCGTGTAGATGGCGAGCTGGGCGTCGATGCGCGCCATCACGTCCTCGGGCAGGCCCATCTTGCGCAGGCGCCTGGCGATGGCGCGCGCGATGATGCTCGGCGTCAGGTCGGCGTTGGCGCGCAGCAGGGTGTGGGCGCTCGGGTTGGGCATGGACCATTCGCCGCCGCTGAAGTCGCCCTCCACCTCGTCGAACTTGCCCAGCACATTGGGGCGCACGTCGCCGCGCCAGTTGTACAGCTCTTCCTTCAACTGGTATTCGATCACCTGGCGCTTTTCCTCCACCACCAGGATCTCGCGCAGGCCGGTGGCGAACTCGCGCGTGGTCTGCGCTTCCAGCGGCCACACCACGTTGACCTTGTGCAGGCGCAGGCCGATGCGGCGGCAGGTGGCGTCGTCCAGCCCCAGGTCCAGCAGCGCCTGGCGCGTGTCGTTGAAGGCCTTGCCGCTGGCGATGATGCCGAAGCGGTCGTTCGGCCCCTCGACCACGTTGTGGTTCAGCTTGTTGGCGCGCACATAGGCCAGCGCGGCGTACCACTTGGTGTCGAACAGGCGCGCTTCCTGCTCCAGCGCGGCGTCGGGCCAGCGGATGTGAACGCCACCCGGCGGCATGTCGAAGTCGGGGATCACGATGTTCACCCGCTCCGGGTCGATCATCGCGGTGGCGCTCGATTCGACGATCTCCTGGATCGTCTTCATGCCCGCCCAGACGCCGCTGAAACGGCTCATGGCGATGGCGTGCAGCCCCAGGTCCAGGATGTCCTGCACCGTGGACGGGAAGAACACCGGCAGGCCGCAGGCCTTGAAGATGTGGTCGCTCTGGTGCGCGGCGGTGCTGCTCTTGGCCACGTGGTCGTCGCCAGCCACCGCGATCACGCCGCCCCAGGGCGTGGTGCCGGCCATGTTGGCGTGCTTGAACACGTCGGAGCAGCGGTCCACGCCCGGCCCCTTGCCGTACCAGATGCCGAACACGCCGTCGAATCGGTTGCTGCCTGGGGGCGCAAAGCCCAGCTGCTGCGTGCCCCAGAGCGCGGTGGCGGCCAGCTCTTCGTTGACGCCGGGCTGGAACACGATGTTCTGTGCCTTCAGGTGGGGCGCGGCCTTCTGCAGCGCCTGGTCGTAGCCGCCCAGCGGCGAGCCGCGGTAGCCGCTGATGAAACCCGCCGTGTTCTTGCCCTGCAGCGCATCGCGCTGGCGCTGCAGCATCGGCAGTTTCACCAGCGCCTGCACGCCGCTCATGAAGGCGCGACCGTGGTCCAGGGTGTACTTGTCGTCCAGCGTCACCGTTTCAAGGGCGCGGCGGATGTGCTCGGGCAGTGGGGCGTTCATCGTGAATCCTCCCGCCGAGCCGCCTCAAGGGAGGTTTGCGCCCCCTCGGGGGGCAGTGAACGCAAGTGAGCGTGGGGGTCCATGTTGTCTCCTGGCAAGTCTGGGGGCCGCCTTGTGGGCAGCGCGAAGCACTGGCGAACGGCTGGATCAGCCGTCTTCAGTGTGCCGCACAGTGTATGGCCCGGTCGCCGACAGGTGTTTGCTTTTCATGCCCTGTTTCACGACACTTGAGAAAGCTTCTTTCTCGAAACACCACGCCATGGAAACACTCGACAAGTTCGACCTCGCCATCCTGCACCAACTGCAAAGCGATGGCCGACTCACCAACGCCGAACTGGCCAGCCGCGTCGGCCTGTCGGCAGCACCCTGCTGGCGCCGCGTGCGCGCGCTGGAAGAAGCGGGCTACATCACCGGCTACCGGGCCGAACTGAACCGCGACAAGATCGGTCTGGGTGTGCTGGCCTTCGTGCGGCTGGACGCCGAACGCAACAGCGGCGACGTGACGCGCCAGCTCGAAGCGGCGATCCAGAAAATCCCGGAAATCGTGTCCTGCCACTACATCAGCGGCTCGGGCACCTTCGAGTTGCAGGTGGTCTGCCCGGACCTGGGCGAGTTCAGCCGCTTCGCGCGCGAGGTGCTGATCAACCTGCCCAATGTGAAGGACCTGCACACCAGCTTTTCGCTGGGGGAGGTCAAGTCCGCCAGCGCCCTGCCGTTGTCGCACTTGTTGAACAAAAAAGCCTAGGCACGGCAGCTCGCGCCCGAACTTGAGCCTTTTTTGCGACCGCTCACACCCGGCGTTCGACCGTTGGGCCAACTTTTGGCTGCAAGTGATTGAAATCGTGTGGTTTTTCCGGTTTTCGGGTTGTTTCAGCGAAGAACTTCTCGTAACATACTCGTAACATCTCTCTATCAAAACAGCGTGCTCCTGGTACCCAAAGGTGTTCAGGTTGCCCCAACAGATCCCTTTGTAAAAAACCTGGTAAAGGAAACGTCATGAAAAAGTCCCTGATCCTCAAGTCCACCCTGGCCCTGGCCCTGGCCGCCCCGCTGCTGGCCTCTGCCGAATCCGACCTGACCGTCGGCGCCGGCTCCACCGCCGCCGCCCGCCTGAACTTCCAGGTCATCATCCCGCGCGTGCTGTTCCTCGCGGTCGGCACCGGCAACGCGACCCTGGCCGACAACGCCACCATTGACCTTCTGACCTACAACTATTCCGCCAGCGTGGCCGACATCGGGAGCGGCATTGACTCCGCCCCTCAGGCTGTCAACGTCCGAGTGCTGGGCAACAACGGGCAGATCGTCATCAGCGCTGCGGGCTCCGGCACTGGCCTGGCGAACGCCTTGACACCCCCGGACATCATTCCCTGGGGCGAGATCCTGGTTACCTCGTCGTTGCCCGCCTTCGCGGCCCCCGTCGTCGGCGGCACCGCCAACCCCACGCTCTCGGCAGGCCGGGTGACCAACCGCACCGCCACCTGGAACTTCGCCTACTCGAACACCGACATTCCAGCGCCGGGCACCTACACGGGCCAGATCACCTACACCGCCAGCATGCCCTGAGGCTGCCTGAACCCGGCACGGTCGGTCGCAGCGTCGGCCCAACAACGGAGGGCTTGCATCGCGCTGCCCTCCGTTGTCATTTGAACAACGGCTTTCCGCAAGCGGCCCACAAGCCGATGAGCACCGGGAACCCTGGCCCCACACGCCCGTCACAATGCTGGTATGAAGCCCCGCCGCCACACCCCATCAGGCCGACCGCTCGCCGCCGTCGGCCTGGCGCTGCTGGCCTGCGTGCACACGGCCAGCGCCCACGCCTGGTCGCTCACCATCACCGCTGCCTCGCGCCGCGTGTTCCTGCACGTGGGCACCGGCACGCTCAATGCCGACAACGCCACCATCAACCTGGTCAGTGCCAACCTCACCGGGGCCCAGTTGCTCAGCGGTGCGCCACAGGCCATGACCACCAACAGCACCCAGGCCACCAGCCTGTACGGCGACAACTACACCACCTGCCCCACACCGGCCTCACAAATCATGGTGGGTGCTTCTTACCGTCGCAGCAACGCGGCCGACGGTCCGGCCAGCGCCACGCTGCGCGTGACCTCGCCCGCCAACCTGGTGAACGCGGCGGGTGACACCATCCCCTTCAGCCAGATCAGCTGGACCGTGTCGGCCCCCGGCAGCGGCGTGCCCAACGTGATCCCGGCCGGCACCTTCAGCGGCGCGGTGCAGACGCTGACCACCGTGCCCGCCAACACGTACATCGAAAACTGCCACAGCTTCATCTACGCCAACAGCGAGGTGCGCGCCGCCGGCACCTACACCGGCCAGGTGACCTACACCCTGACCAGCCCATGAACGCCGTCCGCTTGCTCTCCGTCTGGGTGCTGGGCCTGCTGCTGGGCAGCGCCGCGCT
>PNMN01000112.1 GCA_013823655.1 Comamonadaceae bacterium
AAACAAGTCCAAGACGCCTACATCGTCGCCGCCACCCGCACCCCGATCGGTCGTTCGCACAAGGGTTCGTTCAAGCACCTGCGCCCGGACGATCTGCTGGCCCACGCGCTGCGCGCTGCCATGGCCCAGGTGCCGAACCTGGACCCGAAAGCGGTGGAAGACGTGATCGCCGGTTGTGCCATTCCCGAAGCCCAGCAAGGCCTGAACGTGGCGCGCATCGGCGCCATCCTGGCCGGGCTGCCGAACTCGGTGGGTGGCATCACGGTCAACCGCTTCTGCGCCTCCGGCCTGTCGGCGGTGGCCATGGCGGCCGACCGCATCCGCGTCGGTGAGGCCGACGTGATGATCGCCGCCGGGGTCGAGAGCATGAGCATGGTGCCGATGATGGGCAACGCGCCCAGCCTCTCGCCCGCCATCTTCCGCAACACCGACGACATCGAGAGCTACGGCATCGCCTACGGCATGGGCCTGACGGCCGAGAAGGTGGCGCAGCAGTGGAAGGTGTCGCGCGACGCACAAGATGCGTTTGCGGTGCAGTCGCACCAGCGCGCCGTGAGCGCCATGAAGAACGGCGAGTTCAGTGACGAGATCACGCCGGTGGAAGTGACCGAGCGCAGCGTGAACCTGGAGACCGCCGAGGTCAGCACCGCCAGCCGCCTCATCAGCCTCGATGAAGGCGCGCGCCCGGACACCAGCCTGGAAGGCCTGGCCAAGCTGCGCACCGTGTTCGCCGCGCGCGGCTCGGTGACGGCGGGCAACAGCTCGCAGACCAGCGACGGCGCGGGCGCGCTGATCCTGGTGAGCGAGGCCGCGCTCAAGCGCTACCAGCTCACGCCGCTGGCGCGCTTCGTCGGCTACGCCAGCCGTGGCGTGCCACCGCACCTGATGGGCATCGGCCCGGTGGAGGCGATCCCGGCGGCCCTGAAGAACGCGGGCCTGAAGCAGGAAGACATCGACTGGTTCGAACTCAACGAGGCCTTTGCCGCCCAGTCGCTGGCGGTGGTCAACACGCTGGGCCTGGACCCGGCCAGGGTCAACCCCATGGGCGGCGCCATCGCCCTGGGCCACCCGCTGGGCGCCACCGGTGCCATCCGCTCCGCCACCGTGGTGCACGCGCTCCGGCGCCACCACAAGAAGTACGGCATGGTCACCATGTGCGTGGGCATGGGCCAGGGCGCGGCGGGCATCTTAGAGCGGGTCTGACACGGGCGGTGCGCACGGCCAGCAGCCGCGGTGTTGCGGGCCGGTCGGGTGCCCGCTGGGCGCGCAGGCCCTGACGGCGGGGTTCACTGTCAGGGTTCACTGTCAGCGCGATGGCGGTGCGCGCAACTGAGACAATCACGCCCCGTGCTCAACATCCTGCCCGTCACCTTTCCCTTCTTTGCGCTGGTGCTCGCCGGTTACCTGGCGGCGCACCGGCGCATGCTGCCGCTGGAAGCATCCCGGGCCTCAACGGCTTCGTGCTGTTCTTCGCGCTGCCGGCCATGCTGTACCGCTTTGGCTCCACCACGCCGATTGCGCAACTGCTGGACGCCTCGGTGGCCGGGGTCTACCTGCTGTGCGCGCTGATCATGGTGGCCTTTGCGGTGGCCATGACGATGAACCGCCGCATCCGCTGGAACGACGCCTCGCTGGGCGCGCTGGTGGCGGCGTTTCCCAACACCGGCTTCATGGGCGTGCCGCTGCTGGCCGCGCTGCTGGGGCCGCAGAGCGTGGGGCCGGTGATCGTGCTGATCGTGGTCGACATGGTCATCACCAGCTCGCTGTGCATCGCGCTCTCGCGCCTGGACTTGGCGCAAGGCCACGGCGGCGCGGCCATGCTCGACGCTGCCAAAAAGGCGCTCAAGGGCGTGGCCACCAACCCCATGCCCTGGGCCATCATCGCTGGCGCGGTGGCGTCGGCGGTGCAGTTCCAGTTGCCCGGCCCGGTGGAAAAAACGGTCTGGCTGCTGGCCGACGCGGCCTCGCCGGTGGCGCTGTTCACCATCGGTGCGGTGCTTGCGCGCTCGCAGATCCAGTCCAGCCACCCGATGCCGCTGTCCGACTACCTGCCGGTGGCGCTCATGAAGCTGCTGCTGCACCCGCTGCTGGTGCTGGCGGTCGGCACGGCGGCGATCCAGCTCGGCGTGCCGCTGCAGCCCTTTGCCCTCACGGTGATGGTGCTGATCGCCGCGCTGCCCAGCGCCAGCAATGTGTCGCTGCTGGCCGAGCGCCTGGGCGCCGACAACGGGCGCATCGCCCGCATCATCCTGGTGACGACGGCCGCCGCCTTCCTCACGTTTTCGGGTGCCGTCGCGCTGCTGACCTGAGCACGCGCCGCTTCCTGCGGTTGCCGATGCGGGTTCCAGCGCTGTCAGTGCGACGGGCTGCCATGCTGCATAGGCATCGGCTATCCGATAGATGTCAACAATCCAATCGACCGCCCGATAGATAGTCGCTACAGTGAGGATTCGTTCACACACCGCAGACCTGCCATGACGCTGGAAACCTTTCTGGCCGACGGTCTGGAACACCTCGCCGCGCTGGCGCTGGCGAGCTGACAGCGGTACGCTGAACGACCCGCTTGTCCACCGATCAACCCCACCGGAGACCGACCATGAGCAACCCCACCGCACAAGCCCAGTGCCCCTTCCACGCCGCTGGCGGCGCGCGCGCCACGCACGGCGCCCAGTCCAACGCCGACTGGTGGCCCAACCAGCTCAACCTGTCCATCCTGCACCAGCACCAGCCGGTGTCCAACCCGATGGACCCGGACTTCGACTACGCCGAAGCCTTCAAGAAGCTCGACTACGCGGCCCTCAAGAAAGACCTGGCCGCGCTCATGACCGATTCACAAGACTGGTGGCCCGCCGACTACGGCCACTACGGCGGCTTGTTCATCCGCCTGGCCTGGCACGCGGCCGGCACCTACCGCACGGCCGACGGCCGCGGCGGCGCCAACACCGGCAACCAGCGCTTTGCCCCGCTCAACAGCTGGCCCGACAACGGCAACCTCGACAAGGGCCGCCGCCTGCTCTGGCCCATCAAACAGAAATACGGCAACGCCATTTCCTGGGCCGACCTGTTCGTGCTGTGCGGCAACGTGGCCATGGAAACCATGGGCTTCAAGACCTTCGGCTTCGGCGGTGGCCGCGCCGACACCTGGGCGCCGGAAGAAGACGTCTACTGGGGCGCCGAAAAAGAATGGCTGGCCACCAGCGACAAGCCCAACAGCCGCTACAGCGGCGAGCGCGATCTGGAGAGCCCGCTGGCCGCCGTGCAGATGGGCCTGATCTACGTGAACCCGCAAGGCCCGGACGGCAACCCCGACCCGGTGCTGTCCGGGCGCGACGTGCGCGAAACCTTCGCCCGCATGGCCATGAACGACCACGAGACCGTGGCCCTGGTGGCCGGTGGCCACACCTTCGGCAAGATGCACGGCGCTGGCCCGGCGGAGCTGGTCGGCGTCGAGCCGGAAGCCGCGCCCCTGGAAGAAATGGGCTTGGGCTGGATCAACCAGCACGGCAGCGGCAAGGGCGGCGACACCACCACCAGCGGCTTCGAAGGCGCCTGGAAACCCAACCCCACGCAGTGGGACATGGGCTACTTCAAGGTGCTGTTCAAGTACGAGTGGAAGAAGATGACCACCGCCGCCGGTGCCATTCAGTGGGAAGCCCAGAACGTCGCCGCCGAGGACATGATCCCCGACGCCCACGACCCGCGCAAGAAGCACGCGCCGCACATGACCACGGCCGACCTGTCGCTGCGCTTCGACCCGGCCTACGAAAAGATCTCGCGCCACTTCGCCGCCAACCCGGACGAATTCGCCGACGCCTACGCCCGCGCCTGGTTCAAGCTGACCCACCGCGACATGGGTCCCAAAGTCCTGTACCTCGGCCCCGAAGTGCCGACCGAAGACCTGATCTGGCAAGACCCGCTGCCCGCGGTCAACCACCCGCTGATCGACGCCGCCGACGCCAGGGAGCTGAAGAACCGGGTGTTGGCATCCGGCCTCGCCGTGAGCGAACTGGTGTCCACCGCCTGGGCCTCGGCCTCCACCTTCCGCGGCTCTGACCGGCGCGGCGGCGCCAACGGTGCCCGCGTGCGCCTGGCCCCGCAGAAAGACTGGGAGGCCAACCAGCCCGCCCAGCTGGGCAAGGTGCTGGCGGTGCTGGAGGTCATCCAGAGCGGCTTCAACACCGGCGCCAAGAAGGTGTCGCTGGCCGACCTGATCGTGCTGGCCGGCAACGCCGGCGTGGAAGCCGCCGCCCGGGCCGCCGGCCAGTCGGTGGAGGTGCCCTTCACCCCCGGCCGCACCGACGCCAGCCAGGCGCAGACCGACGCCGAGTCCTTCGCCGTGCTCGAACCGGTGGCCGACGGCTTCCGCAACTATCGGCAAAAGGCCTACAAGGTGTCGCCCGAAGAGATGCTGCTCGACAAGGCGCAGCTGCTCACCCTGAGCGCCCCCGAGATGACGGTGCTGCTCGGTGGCCTGCGCGTGCTCGGCGCCAACCATGGCGGCAGCAAGGCCGGTGTGTTGACGCAGCGCCCGGGCCAGCTGACGAACGACTTCTTCGTCAACCTGGTGGACATGTCCACCGTCTGGAAGCCGGTCGGCGACAACGCCTACCAAGGCAGCGACCGCAAGACCGGCGCCGCCCGGTGGACAGCGACCCGCGTCGACCTGGCGTTCGGCTCCAACTCGCAGCTGCGCGCCATCGCCGAGGTCTATGCGCAGAACGACGGCGGCCAGAAGTTCGTCAAGGATTTCGTTGCTGCCTGGACCAAGGTCATGAACCTGGACCGCTTCGACATCCAGTAAGGCCCACCCCCGCCACGCTGCGCGCTGCCCCCGGTGGCCAGTCTTGGCCCGGGGGCTTTTGGGTGCCTGCGGGATTGCCGGGTTGGCGCCAACGCATTAATATGCATTTATGCGAACCACGTTTGACCTGCCCGACGAGCTCATGCGCCACCTCAAGGCCCGCGCCGCGCTGGAAGGGCGCAGCCTGCGCGATCTGGTGCTGGAGCTGGTGGAGCGCGGGCTGAAAGCGCCGCCCCTGGCCGCCGCTTCGGCCCCGGTGGGCTTGCCCACCGTGCGCTTGGGCTGTCCGCTGGCGCTGCCCACACCGGCGTTGAACCACGCCGACCTCAGCGCGCTGGCCGACGAGTGATGACCGACGGTGATGACCGACGATTGATGGCCGCCACCCGCCGCTGGCGCGCCGCCGAGCCGCCGCCGTCCTGGGGCACCGCCCTGGGTGGCGATTTGCCCGACCTCAATGTCTGGCTGGCCCTGGTGGTGGCCGAACATCCACACCACGCCGCCGCACGCCGCTACTGGGACCAGCAGCAGGCCACACCCGCGCTCGGGCCGCGCGTCTGGTTCTGCCGCTCCACCATGCTCGGCCTGGTGCGCCTGCTCACCCAGCCCAAGCTCATGGGCGCGGGGGTGCTCGGTCTGGCAGAGGCGCATGCGATCTACCGGCAACTGCGCCAAGCCGATGGCGTGGGGTTTGCCGCCGATGCCGAAAGTGCCGACGCGCTGCTGGCCCGCTGGGTGAGCGACCGCCAGGCACCGCTGTCGGCCCGCCTGTGGAGCGAGGCCTGGCTTGCCGCCAGCGCCGAAACCGCCGGGCTGCGGCTGGTGAGTTTCGATGCCGACTTCGCCCGCTTCCCGTTAACCCGCCACCTGCACTTGAGAGGATGAGCGCAGCGCCGGGCCGCCCCCAAGCCAGCTCGCACCGCAGCCCGCAGGGCGAAGGTGTTTCAGTGAGCGCCTTGGCCGCAGGCGTGCCCAGGATGTTGACCACCCGCGTGTCGCCGCCCCATGGGCGGGGCGTGTTCAGCTTCATGGCGGCGCGGTGGGCGGTTTTTCCTTCTCGACTTCGTCAAGCGCTGGTGGCGGGTGTTTTGCTTTCGACTGTCGATTGGCGCGCCATGGCGTTTGCTCAGATCGACAGCGGGTCCACGTCCACCGCCCAGCGCACCAGGCCCCGGGCCTCGGGCGCGCTGCGGCAGGCGTGCAGCACCGGCTGCCAGGCCGACAGAAAACGCTGCAGCGCGCCGCGCGAGGCGCTCTCCACCAGCAACTGCGCGCGCTCCACCTGGGCCACGCGCTGGATGGTCAGCGGCACGGCCGGGTAGAGCGTGATCTGCTCGCGCTGCGGCAGGTCGGCGGCCAGTTCGGCCGCCAGGTTCAGAAACGCCTGCGCAGCGGCCTGGGTGCGCGCGTCGGCGCGCAGCAGCGCCTGAAAGCCGAACGGCGGCATGCCCGCGATCTCACGCTCGCGCAGCTCGCTGGCGGCAAAAGCCGGGAAATCGTGTTGCTTGAGCGTGGCAAACAGCGGGTGCTGCGGGTGCCAGGTCTGCACCCACATCTCGCTCGCGCCGCTCTGGGCCGCGTCGCGCCCGGCGCGCCCGGCCGCCTGCATCAGCAGCGCAAACAGGCGCTCGGGCGCGCGGTGGTCGCTGGCAAACAAGGCGGCGTCGGCATTGATGCTGGCTACCAGCGTGATGCGGCGAAAGTCGTGCCCCTTGGCCACCATCTGCGTGCCCACCAGCACGTCCACGGCGCCGCTGTGCAGGGCGGCCAGCTGCGCCTGCAGGCTGCCCTTGGCCTTGGTGGTGTCGGCGTCCATGCGGGCCACCCGCACCGGCGCGCCGTCGGGCCGTCGCGCGTCGGCCAGCAGCGCGCTCAGCTGTTCTTCCAGCTGCTCGGTGCCCCGGCCCACGGGCGCGATGTCCAGGTTGCCGCAGTCCGGGCAGGCGCGCGGCACGCGCTCGGTGAAGCCGCAGTGGTGGCAGCGCAGCGTGCGGTCGAGCTTGTGGAACACGCGGTAGGCGCTGCAGTGCGGGCAACCGCTCTTCCAGCCGCAGGCGTGGCAGGCCAGCACCGGCGCGTAACCCCGGCGGTTCAGCAGCACCAGGCACTGCTCGCCGCGGGCCATGCGCTGTTGCATCGCCGCCAGCAGCAGCGGCGCGATGGCCGCCCCCTTGGGCTGGTGGTTCATGTCCACCAGGCGCAGGCGCGGCAGCGCCCCGCCACCCACGCGCCCGGGCATGGCCAGCCGCAGGTAGCGCCCCTGGTCGGCCGCGTGCCAGCTCTCCAGCGAAGGCGTGGCCGAGCCCAGCAGCACCTGGCAGCGCGGTCTTTCTCCCTCTCCCGCTGGCGGGAGAGGGCCGGGGTGAGGGGCATTGGCCAATGCCTCGCTCTCCACCTTGGCCCGGTACACCGCCAGATCGCGCGCCGAATAGCGTGCCCCCTCCTGGCTCTTGTAGCTCGGGTCGTGCTCTTCATCCACCACGATCAGCCGCAGCCCCGGCAGGCTGGCAAAAACAGCCATGCGCGTGCCCAGCACGATGCGCGCCGCCCCGGTGTGCGCCGCCAGCCAGCTGGCCAGGCGCTGCGCCGGCGTCATGCCGCTGTGCAGGCTGACCACCGCGCCGACGCCGAACGCGGGCTCGAAGCGCTCCCGAAAGCGCGCCTCCAGCTGCGGCGTCAGGTTGATCTCCGGCACCATCACCAGCACCTGGGTCGGGGCTTCCCCTGCGGGCGGGGCGGTTTCCAGCACCGCCTGCGTGGCGCGCAGGTACACCTCGGTCTTGCCGCTGCCGGTGGTGCCGAACAGCAGCACCGGCGCGCTGGCACCGGCCAGGGCATTCAAGGCTTCGGTTTGCTCGGCGCTCAGATCGTGCCCGCTCAGCCCGCCCGGGGTGGCCGCTGCGGCCTGGGCCGCCTTGGCGCGCTTTTTGAGCCTGCGGGCAAGCTGGGTGCCATCCAGCTCGCGCAGTTGCGGCGGCAGGGCGGCCAGCGCCACCTCGCCCAGGCTGCGCTGGTAGTACTGGGCGGCAAACTTCACCAGCTGGCGCCAGCGCCCGTTCAACGGCGGCAGGCCGTCCAGCACGGCGGCCACGGCCCTGGTCTGCGCTTCGCTCAGGCCTTGGGGCGGCGTGGCCGGGCATTCCCACACCACGCCCAGCACCTCGCGCGAACCCAGCGGCACCCGCACCAAGGCCCCCGGCGTGAGCGGCGACTCACTCCGGTAGCTCAGGACGCCGCCCACGCCGCTGTGGGCGGGGGTGGCGATCACGACGCCGGGCCAGAAGGGCATGGTTAGCTGTTTTTCCTCAGTTGAACTGTTGAAAAGTGGCGTAAGTCATTGATTTGACATGGCTTCCACAGCTGTCCAAGCTTTCTGTGGATAACTTTGTTGACAGGTGCTTCCGGCGTGCCCTGAAGCCTTGTAAATCAAGGCCTTTCTTAAACTGCCCAGAAAAAAAGCAAAATATAAAAATCAATCAAATCAACAACTTGGCGCTGCGGTTGTATTTGTTACGGGGTGTAAACGGTCCACGGTGTCATGACGCGCCGCAGCACAAATTTTGTGCATAAGTGAAGCTGTCAAGCCCTTTTTTTCTCGGGTTTTGTGCCAGGGGGGCTTGACGCGAGTCACTTTTAGGGGCAATCGGGCCCGCGCATCGCGCGGCCCGCAGCGGGCCACAACCCCGCGTTCAGCCCTGCGCGCGGATGCGTTTGGAGTGCGCGTGCACCGCGTCCACCAGCACCTTCACGCTCGCCGGCGGCGTGTACTGGCTGATGCCGTGGCCGAGGTTGAAGATGTGCGTCGGCCCGGTGCCCGTGCCTTGGTGAGGTTTGCCGAAGCTGTCGATCACGGCCGCCACTTCGCGTTCAATCGCCTCCGGCGGCGCGAACAGCACGTTCGGGTCGATGTTGCCCTGCAGCGCTTTCCCGTGCTCACCTTGGCCCACCAGCGCGCGCGCCTTGCCCAGGTTCACCGTCCAGTCCAGACCCAGGGCCTCGCAGTCCAGGCCCTTCATGTCGTCCAGCCACAGGCCGCCGCCCTTGGTGAACACGATGCGCGGAACGGTTGCGCCAGCGGCGTCGGTGCGCTTGAGCTGCGCCAGCACGCGCTTGGTGTAGGCCAGCGAAAAGTCCTGGAACTTGCCGTCGGCCAGCACGCCGCCCCAGCTGTCAAACACCATCACCGCCTGCGCGCCGGCCTCGATCTGCGCGTTCAGGTACACCGCCACCGCGTCGGCGTTGATCGCCAAAATGCGGTGCATCAGGTCCGGGCGGGCGTACATCAGGCTCTTCACCGCGCGGTAGTCGTCCGAGCCGCCGCCTTCCACCATGTAGCAGGCCAGCGTCCAGGGGCTGCCCGAAAACCCGATCAGCGGCACCCGACCGTTGAGCGCCTGGCGGATGCTGGTCACCGCGTCGAACACGTAACGCAGCTTGTCCATGTCGGGCACGGCCAGCGTGGCCACGTCGGCCTCGGTGCGCACCGTCTTGGCAAACTTCGGGCCTTCGCCCTGCTGGAACGTCAGGCCCAGGCCCATCGCGTCCGGCACCGTGAGGATGTCGCTGAACAAAATGGCCGCGTCCAGCGCATACCGCTCCAGCGGCTGCAGCGTCACCTCGGTCGCGTAGTCCACGTTCGTCGCCAGTCCCATGAACGAACCGGCCCTGGCGCGCGTGGCGCAGTACTCGGGCAGGTAGCGCCCGGCCTGGCGCATCAGCCACACCGGCGTGTGCCCGGTGGACTGGCGCAGGCAGGCGCGCAAAAAAGTATCGTTCTGCAGGGGGGCAAAGCTCATGGGCGTGTCCGGTGCGGTTCGTCGAAAGTGAGTCGCGATTATCCCGCGAGGGTTGGACCGCCGTTTGAGCCAGCGCAGACACCTTGCTCAGGCGGGTATGGCCAGCGCATCCAACGGACTCGCCGTGCCGCCCGCCGCCACCTTGAGAACGTGGGTGTAGATCATCGTCGTTGAAACGTCTGAATGACCCAGCAGTTCCTGCACCGTGCGGATGTCGGTGCCCGCCTGCAGCAGGTGCGTGGCGAATGAGTGGCGCAGCGTGTGCACCGTCACGTGCTTGGCAATGCCTGCCGATGCACAGGCCTGTTTGAGCTGACGCGCCAGCCGTTCTTCGAACAGGTGGTGGCGT
>PNMN01000113.1 GCA_013823655.1 Comamonadaceae bacterium
CCGTGGCCAAGCTGTACGCCTACTGGATCGTGGTGAACTACCGCGAGGCTTACGGCATGTACGCCTGCAACGGCATCCTGTTCAACCACGAAAGCCCGCTGCGCGGCGAGACCTTCGTCACCCGCAAGATCACCCGCGCCATGTCGCGCATCGCGCTGGGCCTGCAAGACTGCCTGCACCTGGGCAACCTCAGCGCCCTGCGCGACTGGGGCCACGCCAAAGACTATGTGGAAATGCAGTGGCTCATGCTGCAGCAAGAGCAGCCCGAAGACTTTGTGATTGCCACCGGCGTGCAGTACAGCGTGCGCCAGTTCGTCGAGTTCTCGGCCAGGGAACTGGGCTTCACGCTGGACTGGATCGGTGAAGGCGCAGACGAGGCTGGCGTGGTCCGCTCGGTGACGAACAAGGACGTGAAATGTGCCGTCGGCGACGTGGTGGTGCGCGTGGACCCGCGCTACTTCCGGCCGACCGAAGTGGAAACCCTGCTCGGCGACGCCAGCAAAGCCAAAACCAAACTCGGCTGGACGCCCAAGATCAGCCTGCCCGAACTGGTGCGCGAGATGGTGCAGGCCGACCACGCCACCGCCCGCAAAGACGCGCTGGTCAAGCTCGCGGGCTTTCCCATGCACGAACGCCACGAGTGAGGCCCAGATGGACCGCGACAGCAACATTTACGTGGCCGGGCACCGTGGCCTGGTCGGATCGGCCATCGTTCGCCAGCTCCAGGCGGCCGGGCACACACACATCATCCAGCGCAGCCACGCCGAACTCGACCTGCGCGACCACGCCGCCGTCGATGCCTTCTTTTTCGCCGAAAAACCGGCGTTCGTCTTTTTGGCCGCGGCCAAAGTCGGCGGCATCCACGCCAACAACGCCTACCCGGCCGAATTCATCCGCGACAACCTGGCCATCCAGACCAACGTCATCCACGCCGCCCACCTGAACGGTGTGCAGCGCCTGCTGTTCCTGGGCTCCAGCTGCATCTACCCCAAGCTGGCCCCCCAGCCCATGAAGGAAGAGCACCTGCTGAGCGGCCCGCTGGAGGCCACCAACCGCCCCTATGCGCTGGCCAAGATCGCCGGCATCGAGATGTGCTGGTCCTACAACCGCCAGTACGGCACCCAGTTCCTGGCCGCCATGCCCACCAACCTGTATGGCCCGGGCGACAACTACCACCCCGAGAACTCGCACGTCATCCCGGCGCTGATCCGCCGCTTTCACGAAGCCAAGCTGACCAACGCCCCCAGCGTCACCGTCTGGGGCACCGGCAGCCCCAGGCGCGAGTTCCTCTACAGCGAAGACATGGCCGAAGCCTGCGTGTTCCTCATGAGCCTGCCCGACGCGCGCTTCACGCCCCTGCTCGGCCAGGACCGCAACGACGGACTCGCCCCGCTCATGAACATCGGCACCGGGCAGGACCTCAGCATCCGGGAACTGGCCCAGACCGTGGCCGACGTGGTGGGCTACACCGGCCGGCTCGAATTCGACCCCAGCAAACCCGACGGCACACCGCGCAAGCTGATGGACGTGGGGCGCCTCAACGCCATGGGCTGGACCGCGCACACCCCGCTGCGCGAGGGCTTGCAGGCAGCCTATCGGGACTATTTGGCGACCCAGGGCCGTCCACGGTTTGCCCCCACCGCTGCCGCTTCCTGAAGCAGCGGGCCTGGCAAACGACCGGACGACACAGCCATGGCGCTTTATGTCAGCCTTTACGCCATCGCCGCCATGCTGCTCGCGTTCGGCAGTGTGCTGGCTGTGGTGGTGGCCGCCCGCGAAGTGGACCGCTTCGGTCCGAACGCGGTGGTCGGCCTGTACCTGTGGCTGATCCTGCTCGGTCCCACGGTGCGGCTCGTTGTTGCCCCGCGCGAGTACCTCACCAATGACATCACCACGGCAGAGTACACAGCCGTGGCGGGCTGGGTCAGCTGGGTGCTGCGCCTGTCGAGCATGGCGCTGGTCGGCACCGCCGCTGCGGTGATCTTTTTGTGGCTCATTCACCGGCAGCGACAGGCGGGCGCGGCTTTTCTTGCGGTTGGCCTGGGCGTCCTGTTCCTTGCCATGGTGTCCAGTGCCACCCTGGGTGAAAAACCGGCCTTCGTCCACAACAGCTATTACGCCGTCTTGCTCATGGGATCGCTGCTGGTGCTGCCGCGGCTGGCCCCTGAACAGGTGGCGGTACACGCCAAGCGCGTGCTCACCGTCATCATGATCGGCTCGCTGGTGCTCGGCGCCCTGTACACCAGCCGCTTCGCACAAACCAACTACGCCGGCATGATCCCCGGCTTCAACTTCCGCCTGCACGGGCTTGCGCCCCACGCCAATTCCATCGCACCACTGGCCCTGCTCTACTTGCTCTTGGCCACCTGGGTGCCGGGCCGCCAACCATGGCACGCCATCGGCCTGGTGGCTGCGGGTCTGGTCTTCTTGCTGGCCCAATCCAAGACGGTCTGGGGTGCGGCGGTGCTGATCGTCTGCACCCTCGCCATTTACCGCCTGCACCAGCAGTTCATTGACGAAATGCGCCATGCGCGCCTCGGGTGGGCCACGCTGGTGACGTTTGGCGTCGGTTTTGCGTTCGTGTTGGCGGTTTTCTGGCTGCTGTCGGACGCTGCCAGTGGCTTGTTCGAGACGGTGCAGCAAGACAAGGGCGTCACCACCCTGACCGGTCGGACCGACATCTGGCGCACCACCATCGAGACGTGGGAGCGCAACCCCGTGTTCGGCTATGGGCCAACGCTCTGGAGCCTGGAGTTCCGGCTTCAGCATGGTGCCGCCTTGGCCGCCTGGCATGCGCACAACCAGTACCTGCAGGCGTTGGGCGAATCTGGCCTGCTTGGCTTGGGCGCAGTTCTGCTGTACACCGGTGCGCTCGTTTATTACGGCTTCAAGTTTGCCGCCCGCACGAAGGGCATCAGCCTGGCCCTGCTGCTGCTGCTGCTGGTGCGCACCATTTCCGAGATCCCGCTGCGCCTGAACGTGCTGCTCGACACCACCTTCTTTGTCCACCTGGTGGTGTTCGCCATCTTCCTGATGCTGTCCCGCGAAGAAGGGGCGCAAGCCAGTGAGCGTGCGGCCCGGCTCCAGGTCGCACCGGCATGACCGTCGCCAACGCACAGGGCCTGGGTTCCCGCAGCATTTCGGCCTTTCTCTGGGGTGGTGGCGGGGCCTTCTTGCGGCTGTTCATGCAGACCGCCGCGCAGATCGTGCTGGCGCGCCTGCTCGGGCCTGAGCAATACGGCCTGTTCGCCATCAGCGTGATCGTGATGAGCTTCTCGGCCTTCTTCTCCGACATTGGCATGGCCTACGGCCTGATCCAGCGCCAGCAGCTGGACAGTTCGCACATCCGCTTCGTCTTTGGCTGGCAACTGGTGCTGGGGGTGCTGGTGGCCTCTGCGCTGGTCCTCCTGGCCAGCCCGCTGGCTGAATTTTTCCGCGAGCCGCGGCTGCAAGCCATCCTGTTCGCGCTGGCGCCCCTGGCGTTCCTGCAGGCCCTGAGCGCCGTGTCGCTCAACCTGCTCAAGCGCGAACTGAACTTCAAGGCCCTGCAGATCGGCCAGACGCTGGGCTACTTCGTGGGCTACGTCTGCCTGGGCATACCGCTGGCGCTCAACGGCTGGGGCGTGTGGTCGCTGGTGATGGCCTGGGCCGCGCAGAGCGTGGTGACGTTCGTGCTGCTTTACCGCGCCGCCAGGCACCCGCTGCGCCCGCTCTGGCGCCACCCCGATGCGGCCAGCATGGGCCGCTTCGGCGGCACCGTGCTGGCCACCAACCTGACCAACTGGTTCATCGGCAACGTGGACCGCACCGTGGTGGCGCGCACGCTCGACAGCGCCTCGATCGGCCTGTACGCCAACGCCTACAACCTGGTCGGCACCCTGTCCAACACCGTGCTCGGCTTCATGCAGCCGGTGCTGTACTCCGCCTGCGCGAAGGTTCAGGAAGACCCGCAGCGCATCCGCAAGGCCTACCTGCTGCTCATGGCGGGTGTTGCCCTGGCCCTCATGCCCGTGTTCTTCTCGATGGCCGCCGTCGCCGACACCCTGGTGCTGGGCCTGTATGGCGCGCAGTGGGCGGGCGCTGCCGCCGTGCTGCAACCCCTGGCACTGGCCATGCCGGTTTCGCTGCTGTGGGGCATCAGCACCCCGGTGCTGTGGAACACCGGTCGCGCCGGTACCGAATTCATGCTGCAGCTGCCCATGCTCGCGCTGTGGCTGATCGGGGCCTTGCTGGCGTCCCAGGTGTCGCTGGCGGCGCTGGCCTGGACCATGCTGGGGCTGTTCGTGTTCCGGACCCTGGTCTTCACCCGGCTGGCGATCCGGCAGATCGGCGTGGGCTGGACCGACTGCGCCCGCGCCCTGCGCGGCGGGCTGGTGCTCAGCGCCTGCACCGCCGCAGCCGGCTGGGCCGCCGACCAGGCGCTCGCCAGCGCCGTGCCGGGCCATGCCTTGCGCCTGGTGGCCGTGATCGCCGCTTGCGCGCTGGGGGCGCTGGCCACGCTGCGGCTGATCCCGCGCCTGTTCCCTGCCGATCTGGCGGCCATCGCCCAGGCGGGCCTGCGGCGCCTGCCCGCACCGGCCGGGCGCGTCAGCGGCTGGCTGCTCGCGCCCCAGCTCAAAGGACTCTGAATGACCGCCACACCGCCCGCCCGCACGCCCCCCCGCTTCGACGTCGTCATGCCGCTCTACAACAAGTGCGACTACGTCGAGGCGTCGATCCGGTCTGTGCTGGCGCAGCCCCGGCTGAACCAGTTGATCGTGGTCGATGACGGCTCCACCGACGGTGGCGCGGACCGCGTGGCGGCGCTGGCGCAGGAAGACGCGCGGGTTCGCCTGCTGCGCCAGCCCAACGCCGGGGTGTCCGTCGCCCGCAACCAGGGTGTGCTGGCGTGCACCGCCGAGTTCGTGGCCTTTCTGGACGCGGACGACCTGTACCTGCCGGGCTTTCTCGATCAGATGGCGGCCCTGGCTGAACGCCACCCCCAGGCCGCGCTGCTGGGAGCGGGATTCACCCGCTTCACGGGCGACCCGGCGCCCGTGCTGGCGGCGTTGAACCAGCCCACCGAACACGACCCCGGACGCCTCGTGCCCCGCTTCTTCTCGGAATGGTCCCGGCGCAACTTCACCTGCACATCGTCCCTCTGTGTGAGGCGCCAGGCCCTGCTGGCGCTGGGCCCGCTGTTCCCGCCCGGCGAGCGCCTGGGCGAAGACCAGGACGTGTGGTTCCGCCTGGCCGAACGCCACCCGGTGGCCGCCACGGCGCGCGTGCTGGCGCTGTACCGGGTGGCGATCGCCAGCAGCCTGACGGCCAGCACGCCGCTGCCCGGCCTGCTGCCGTGTTACCAGCGGCTGCAGACCCGGCTGGCACGGGCGGACTACCCGGTGCAGCACAGGGCGGGCGCCCGGCTGATGCTGGCGGTGGCCTACCTGAACACCGCACGCAACCTGCTGCGGCAGGGGCGCCGCCGCGAGGCGGCAGCGCTGATCTTCAGCCGCGCGGCGACCCACAAACCGACGTACTGGGTTCGCGTGGCGCTGCGTCTTTTACTTCCCACCGGATGGGTGACATGAATCTGAAAGCCTCCCTGGTCATGGCCACACTGGGCCGGGTGGCCGAAATCGACCGCTGCGTGGACAGCCTGGCCGCCCAGACGCGGCGAGACTTCGAACTGATCGTGGTGGACCAGAACCCGGACGAGCGGCTGGTGCCGGTGGTGGCACGCGCGCGCGCACTGGGGCTGGCATGCCACCACCTGCGCCAGGTGGAACCCAACCTCTGCAAGGCGCGCAACGCGGGCATTGAGCATGCACAGGGCGAGGTGGTGGCTTTTCCGGATGACGATTGCTGGTACGAGCCCGATGTGGTGGAGCGCGTGCTCGCTGCATTCAGTGAACAGCCCGCGCTCGACGGGCTGGTGGCATGCTGGGTTGAAGCCCGCCAGGTCCCGAGCGGGCCGGTGCGATTCGCAGAGTTCGCCCGCTTCCGGGGCCCCACGGCCAGCAGCATCACCCTGTTCTTGCGCGCGGACCCGCTGCGCAAGATCGGCGGCTTTGACCTTGCACTGGGTTTGCACAGTTGGTATGGGGCCGGAGAAGAAACCGACCTGATGCTGAGCCTGCTCGCGAAAGGCGCCGTGATCGAAGGCGCACCCGACATTCGCGTCCACCACGCCTGGGCAACGCCCGTTTCCCTGCCGTCCCGGCAAATGTTCACCCGCGCTCGCCTCAGGTCACGGGGCACCGGTGCACTGTATGCCCGACACCCGCTGCCGCTGTGGGTCATCGCACGCGGGCTGCTCAGCCCATGGGTGGGCATGCCGGCCGAAATTCGCCGACCGCGAGCGCTGGCGCAGAAACTGGGGCTTGCCCTCGGCAGACTGGAAGGCTACATCGGATGGCGGATCGGGCGCAGCCCCCTGAAGACCAAGCGGGTCGTCCAGTGAGCGCAGGAGCGCGCCGATCAACCAGCGAGTCCTGGCACGGCGACAGACGCCGTGCCCTGGTGCTGGGCGGAGTCAGTGGCCTGCTCGTGGGTGGACTGCCTTGGCACACGAGCGCCAGCGCCGCCGTGGCACCCCCCACAGGCGCGGTTCCGCGCAACTACTTCGGCCTGCACATCCATCGCGCCGACACCACAACCCCCTGGCCAGAGGTGCCTTTTGGCAGCTGGCGACTGTGGGACACCTACACCTCCTGGCCTCATCTGCAACCCGAGCCGCACCGGTGGGACTTTCGTCGCCTGGACACCTGCGTCTCCCTGGCCGAGCGCTCGGGGGTGAGCGTGCTTCTGCCGCTAGGGCTTTCGCCCGCCTGGGCATCGGCCCGACCCGAAGAACCCTCCAGCTACAGGCCTGGCAATGCAGCCGAACCCGCTCGCCTGGACGACTGGCGGCGCTACGTCCGCACGGTGGTCGAGCGCTACAAAGGTCGAATTTCCCACTACGAGGTCTGGAACGAGATCAACCTCAAGGGCTTCTACTCCGGCAGCCTGGATACCCTGCTGGAACTGGCGCGCATCGCGCACCAGGAAATCAGAAGCGGGGATCCTGCGGCCAGGATCGTGAGCCCTTCGGTCACAGGCCTGGGGCGCAACCCCCAATGGCTGGACCGTTATCTGAGCCTGGGTGGCGGGCAATATGCGGACGTCATCGGCTACCACTTTTACAGCCCCAAGCATTCGCCGGAGGCGATGCTGCCGGTGATACGGGATGTGCAGGCCAGCATGCGCCGACACGGCGTGGCAGACAAACCACTGTGGAACACCGAGGCTGGCTGGTGGATCCAGGGCCTGGCACCTGCGCCCCGCATGGGCGCCGCTGAAGCAGACTGGCGACAGCTGGACCAGGCAACGGCCCAGTCCTACGTGGCACGCGCCCTGCTCCTGGGCTGGGCTTTTGGCGTCTCGCGCTATTACTGGTATGCATGGGACAACCTCGACATGGGCCTGTACGACAGCGTGACGCGCACGCCCAAACCGGCGGCCCGAGCGTACGCGCGCACCGCGAGCTGGCTGACTGATCGCGTCGTGACAGCCTGCACCGCCCAGGATGAGGTCTGGACATGTGAATTGCTCGATCCGGACAAAAAGCGGCTTCGCATCGTCTGGCGGGAAAGCGACGACGAAGCCCGGTGGCCGGTGCCCGCGAAGTGGAACGCCACTGACTTCGAAACCCTGGCAGGCGAAACCGGGACGCCTGGTGCTGCATTTGCCCTGGGACCAAGCCCGGTGCTGCTGCGCTGATGCCATGCCTGCACTCCCATCAACCCCATGCCTGCGAACCGCCCCATGAAACGCGTCACCTTGATCCAGCGCCGCCTGACGCACTACCGGTTGCCGTTCTTCGAGACGTTGAGAAGCGAGCTGGCGGGTCTCGGGATCGAGCTGACCCTCGGTTGCGGCCAGGGTACCCGCCTTGAGCAAAGCAAGAACGACGCGGGCACCCTGGCCTGGGCACGCCACCTGCCCACGACCTACCTGGCCGGTGACCGCATCTGCGTCCAACCTTTTGGGCATCTGGCCGAACAGGCCGACATGCTGGTGGTGACCGCCGAAAACAAACTGGTCAACAACCTGCCCTACCAGTTTGGCCACCCCAATCTGCGGGTGGCGCTGTGGGGCCACGGCGCCAATTTGCAAGGCAACCCCAACAGCTGGCGCGAACGCTTCAAGGCCCGGGTGGCGCGCCGGGCCGACTGGTGGTTTGGCTACACCGAAATGAGCCGCCCCCTGATCGCACGCAACGGTTTCCCGGACGACCGCATCACCATCCTGAACAACTCGGTGGACACGTCTGCCATGGCGCAGCAGCACGAGTCCCTGCCAGCCGGTGACCGCGCCGCCTGGCGCCGGGCCAACGGCGTGGGCAGTGGCCCGGTGGGCATTTTTCTGGGCTCGCTCTACGCTGGAAAACGCATCGATTTTCTGTTCCAGGCGGCACAGGCCATGAGGCAGGAACTGCCCAGCTTTGAACTGGTGCTGGTGGGCGCCGGTCCGCTACAGCCCATGGTCGAGGCGTTTTGTCGGGCAAACCCCTGGGCGCACTGCCTGGGCGTGCGCAACGGGCTGGAAAAAGTGCGCGCGCTGGCGGCCTGCGATGTGATGCTCAACCCCGGTCTGGTCGGGCTGGGGGTTCTGGATTCGTTCGTTTGCCGTGTGCCCATGCTCACCATCCACAGTGACTTTCACGGCCCCGAAATTGCCTACCTGAACCACGGCCAGAACGGTCTGATGACCGCCAACGACCTGGCGGCCTATGTGCAGGCGGCGTTGGGTCTGCTGCGCTCTGCAGAAGAACTCAAGCGCTTGTCTCTGGCTTGCAAAGAGAGCGGGCAGCGCTATTCGGTGGCCAACATGGTGCGCCACTTTGCCGATGGCGTGCAGGGCTGCCTGGCCGCGCCGATCTGGCGGGGAAAGCACTGACATGCGCGTCCTGTTCGTCCACAACACCTACCAGCACCGGGGCGGCGAAGACTCGGTGGTGGAGTCCGAGATCGAGCTGCTGAAGTCGCGCGGCCATGCGGTGGAAAGCTACACCCGCAGCAACGACGACATTGGCCGCCTGCCCGCCGCCACGCTGGCCCAGCAGACGCTGTGGTCTGAGCGCAGTGCGCAGGAGCTGAGCGCGCTGGTGCGCCGCTTCCAGCCCAACATCATCCACGCGCACAACACGTTTCCGCTGGTGTCGCCTTCGGTTTACTGGGCCGCCTCGCGCCTGGGGGTGCCGGTGGTTCAGACGCTGCACAACTTCCGGCTGATGTGCCTGAACGCGCTGTTTCTGCGCGAAGGCAAGGTGTGCGAAGACTGCCTGGGGAGCCTGCCCTGGCGCGGCGTGGTGCGGGGCTGCTACCGCGAATCGCGGCCCGCTTCGGGCGTGTTGGCGGGCATGCTGACGCTGCACCGCGGCCTGGGCACCTACCAGAACAAGGTGGCGCGCTACATCGCGCTCAACGAGTTCTGCCGGGGCAAGTTCATCGAGGGTGGCCTGCCGGCTGGGCGCGTCGCGGTGAAGCCCAATTTTGTTGACAGCCGCGCTGCGCCCGACACCGGGCGCCCGCGCTCGGGCCTGTTGTTCGTGGGTCGCCTGTCGGTGGAAAAAGGCGTGAGCACGC
Source organism: Comamonadaceae bacterium (assembly GCA_013823655.1). GTDB lineage: Bacteria > Pseudomonadota > Gammaproteobacteria > Burkholderiales > Burkholderiaceae_C > Hydrogenophaga. Next base: position 9,609 of record PNMN01000113.1, read on the forward strand.
TGGCGCAGGCCATGGGCAAGCTGCCGCTGGCCGGGCTGCGCGTGGCGGGCGATGGCCCGCAGCGCGGCGAACTGGAGGGGCTGGTCGGCGTGTCGCTGCTGGGCAGCCTGCCCAAGCAGGGCGTGATGGACGAGATGGCGCGCGCGCTGGCGCTGGTGGTGCCGAGCATCTGGTACGAAACCTTTGGCATGGTCGCCATTGAGGCTTTTGCATCCGGCACGCCGGTGATCGCCAGCCGCATCGGAGCGCTGGCCGAACTGGTGCGCGACGGCGAAA
>PNMN01000114.1 GCA_013823655.1 Comamonadaceae bacterium
GCGTGTGGCCGATCAGCTGCCCGCGTTGGCCTGGCTGGGCGTTCAGGCGGCCCCGGCCCATCTTCAGGGCGATCTTGGGCAGCTGCGTGGTCTTGCCCGAGCCGGTCTCGCCACAGACGATCACCACCTGGTGCTCGCGGATGGCGGCCTCGATCTCGTCGCGGCGGGCGCAGACGGGCAAGTTCTCGGGGAATTCGATGTGCAGCGGCGCGCGCGACGCGGGTGCTGGGGCTGGAGATTTGACAGGTTCGATCACGGCGGTATTATCGCAGCCACAGGTTCACGTGCAACACGTGTTTTCGTGCGATTGATGCGAGTGACCTGACAGGAGATTTCCATGACCAACCTGACCATTTCTTTAGATGAAAACCTGGTGAAGCAGGCCCGGATCAAGGCCATCCAGGAAGGCACCTCGCTGAGCGCCAAAATCCGCGAGTTCGTGGCCGGTTACGCGCAACCGGCGGCTGGCTCGGGGTCCGTGGTGATTCCGGCGTTGCCGGTCTCGAAGGCGCAAGGCGGCCTCATGCCGGGCATCAACCCCGACAGCCACCGATCCATGCTGGACGCCATGGACGCGGACCAGCACGCGGGCCGGGTGGCATGACGCCAGATGTCAATGTGCTGGTCGCGGCCTTCCGCCCAGATCACCCCCACCACAGCCCAGCGCGGGCCTGGCTGAACGACGCCGTCCACCAGGCCGCATTCAAACACACGCCGCTGGTGCTGCTGGGAATGGTAGTCACCGGGTTCGTGCGGGTCACCACCAACCCCCGGGTTTTCAAGCAGATCGACGCGCTGGAAGATGTGCTGGCTTTCGTGGACACCTTGCTGGCCTGCCCGGGTGTGAGCCATCAGGCCTCGGGGGCGGCCTGGCCCGGCCTTCGCGACCTGTGCCTGTCCCATCAGGCCAACGGCAATCTGATGTCCGATGCCTGGATTGCGTCCACCGTCCTGCAATTCGGCGAAACGCTGTGCACCTTTGACCGCGATTTCACCCGCCTGCTGCCCTCCGACAAGCTCCACCTGATCCTCACCTGACCCACCATGTCCACCGTCTTCAACTTCACCTTCGTGCCCTGGTTCCGTTCGGTGGCGCCGTACATCCACAAATTGCGCGGCAGCACGGTGGTGGTGGGCGTGGCGGGCGAAGCGATTGCGGCAGGCAAGCTGCCGCTGATCGCGCAGGACCTGGCGCTGATCCAGAGCATGGGCGTGCAGGTGGTGCTGGTGCACGGCTTTCGGCCCCAGGTCAACGAGCAACTGCGCCTCAAAGGACATGAAGCGGCGTATTCGCACGGCATGCGCATCACCGATTCGGTGGCGCTGGACTGCGCCCAGGAGGCGGCCGGCCAGCTGCGCTACGAGATCGAAGCGGCCTTCAGCCAGGGCCTGCCCAACACCCCCATGGCGGGCGCCACGGTGCGCGTGATCTCGGGCAACTTCATCACCGCGCGCCCGGTCGGCCTGATCGACGGCGTGGATTTTCTGCACTCGGGCCTGGTGCGCAAGGTGGACACCGAAGGCATCCAGCGCACACTGGGCATGGGCGCGCTGGTGCTGCTCTCGCCGTTCGGCTTCTCGCCCACCGGCGAAGCCTTCAACCTCACCATGGAAGACGTGGCGACCTCGGTGGCGGTGGCGCTGCAGGCCGACAAGCTGATGTTCCTGACCGAGATCCCGGGCATTCGCACCGACGCCAACGACCCGGACAGCGAGATCGACACCGAGCTGCCGCTGGCCGATGCCAAACGGTTGCTGGCCGACCTGCCATCGGCCACCCTGCCGACCGACACCGCCTTCTACCTGCAGCACTGCATCCGCGCCTGCGAAGCCAGCGTGGAGCGCAGCCACATCCTGCCCTTTGCGGTGGACGGCGCCCTGCTGCTGGAGATCTACACGCACGACGGCATCGGCACCATGGTGGTGGACGAAAAGCTCGAATCGGTTCGCGAAGCCGGCATGGACGACGTCAGCGGCATCGTGGCGTTGATCGAGCCCTTCGAGAGAGACGGCACCCTGGTCAAACGCGACCGCACCGAGATCGAACGCGACGCCGGCAACTACACCATCATCGAGCACGACGGCGTGATCTTCGGCTGCGCCGCGCTCTACCCCTACCCGGAGGCACGCACCGGCGAAATGGCGGCGCTCACCGTGTCGCCCGACACCCAGAGCCAGGGCGACGGCGAGCGCCTGCTCAAACGCATCGAGGCACGGGCGAAAGCGCAGGGCCTGCAGAGCATCTTCGTGCTCACCACCCGCACCATGCACTGGTTCATCAAACGCGGCTTTGTGCAGGTCAACCCGGACTGGCTGCCCGAGGCCCGCAAACGCAAATACAACTGGGACCGCAAGAGCCAGGTGCTGGTGAAAAAACTCGGCTGACAGAACGCAGCACCCTCACCCCGGGTTCTGCCCCAGGGTGGGGCGATTCTCTGAAAGCGTGCCGAACGCGCATCAGGCCGGCGACCGACGCCAGAGCAACACCACCGACAGCGCAACGATGCCCGCAAAACACAGGAACGACCAGTTGGCGATGGTCAAGCCCAGGAAGGTCCAGTCCACCTTGGAGCAGTCACCGCTGCCCTTGAACACCATGGGAATCACGCGCTTGAGCGGGAACGACTCGATCATGCCGTACAGATCGCGGCCACAGGTCAGCACCTCGGGCGGGTACCACTGCAGAAAACTTTGGCGCGCCGCCACGAAGGCGCCGGAACCTGCTGCCACGCCCATGGAGATCAGACCGGCGGTGTAGAGCCAACGCCCCCGCAAAGCGGCCGTGACACCGGCCACCACGGCCACCAGCAGCAAGGCGTAACGCTGCACGATGCACATCGGGCATGGATCGAGCCCCACGGCGTGCTGCAGGTACAGCCCGTACACCAGCAAGGCCACACAGGCCGCCGACGTGAGCGCGAGAATGCGTCGCGGGTACTGGTCCAGCAAGGCCAGCAGCGTGGTCGGGGAGAGAGAAGGCGCCATGGAGGGTTCTGTATGCGCGGGGAACGTCGCCGCGACCCGGAGCTTGACCCGGCGTGCGGGCACAAGTTCCGGTGTGATCGGCGCCGGTCAGTTGGAGACGAAAGCGCGTTCGATCACGAAATCGCCCGGGCGGCTGGTGCTGCCTTCTTCAAAGTCCAGCTTCTCGGCCAGGGTTTTGAGGTCGCGCAGCATCTCGGGGCTGCCGCAGATCATGATGCGGTCTTCCAGCGGGCTGAGCATGGGCAGGCCCAGGTCTTTGGCGATGGTGCCGTTCTCCAGCAGCACCGGTATGCGGCCCTGGTGCTTGAACGGTTCGCGCGTGACGGTGGGGTAGTACAGCAGTTGCTTGCTCACCATCTCGCCCAGGAATTCGTCTTTCGGCAGCTCGTTTTCGATGTAGTCACGGTAAGCCAGCTCTTTGACTTCGCGCACACCGTGGATCAGGATGACCTGCTCGAATTTTTCGTAGGTCTCGGGGTCGCGGATGGTGCTCAGGAACGGCGCCAGGCCGGTGCCGGTGGCCAGCAGGTACAGGCGCTTGGCGGGCAGCAGGTAGTCGATCAGCAGCGTGCCGGTGGGCTTGCGGCCCACGGTGATGGTGTCACCCGGCTGGATGTGCTGCAGGCGCGACGTGAGCGGCCCGTCCTGCACTTTGATGCTGAGGAACTCCAGGTGGTCGGCGTAGTTGGGGCTGGCGATGCTGTACGCCCGCAGCAAGGGTTTGCCGTCCACGCGCAGGCCGATCATGGTGAAGTGCCCGTTGGAAAAACGCAGCGCCTGGTCGCGGGTGGTGGTGAAACTGAACAGCCGATCGGTCCAGTGGTGCACGCTCAACACGCGCTCTTCCAGAAATGCACTCATGTGGTCTTGGTCAAAATGAAGGCCGCCCACGGGCTGGGCCTGAAGCAGACAACGCGCACGCCCCGGATGTTCTCCGAGCGTGCAGCGCGGGGGAATGAACCGCGATTGTAAAAGTCCTGAGATCGGTCAAGTTTGCGCTGGGTCAGTGGGACCGCCCGGGACCGCCGCGCCGCATTCGTTGATACAGTCGGGGCTTGATGAAGACATGGCCACCGGACACCCCCAGAGCGCAGGCCTGCGCATGGTGCCGGGAATGCATCCGCATCAGAACACATTGATTTTCATTTGGAACAGACGGAATTCCGTCCAAGACAGGACCCCCACATGGCACGCACCGTCAACTGCATCAAGCTCGGCAAAGAAGCCGAAGGCCTGGACTTCCCACCCTATCCCGGTGAACTGGGCAAGCGCCTGTACGACAACGTGAGCAAGGAAGCCTGGGCCGCCTGGCTCAAGCACCAGACCATGCTGCTCAACGAAAACCGCCTGAACCTGGCCGACGCGCGCGCCCGCCAGTACCTGGCGCGCCAGATGGAAAAACACTTCTTTGGCGAAGGCGCCGACGCCGCCGTCGGCTATGTGCCGCCGCCCAGTGCGTCCTGATCCTGTGGCAGGGTGCTCCGGGCACCCGTCCGCCTGGTCTTGATGCCGTTTTCCCACGAACGCCACGCGCTGGTGATCGGTGCCGGTCTGGCCGGTGCCGCACTCTGCGCCGCCCTGGCCCGCTGCGGCTGGCGTCTCACGCTGATCGATGCCGCCAGTGGACCGGCCCGGGCCGCCTCGGCCCTGCCGGTGGGCATGTTGAGCCCCCACGTCACGCGGGCGCCGACCCCGCTGTCGCGTCTGTGCCAGCTCGGCGTGGCCGATATGCGCGCCGAACTGGAGCGGACCGTCCCCCAGGGCAGCGGCTGGCTGGCCTGCGAGGTGGACAACCTGGGCCACGATCCAGGTCGATGGCCGGCGGCGCTGGTCCGCCCCGCTGCCCTGGTGAGGGCCTGGCTGGCCGAAGCCAGCGAGCGGACAAGCCTCGCAACGGTCTGGAACGCGCCGGTGGCCCGGCTGCGGCCCGCATCCGGACCAGACCAGCCACACTGGCAGGCCTTGTCCGCCGATGGTTGCGTGCTCGCACAAGCACCGGTGGTGGCGGTCACCGCCGCGTTCGGCAGCCACGGCCTGTTCAGCTCTTCACCGGGGTTGTTGAACAGCGATGCGCTGCCGCTGCGCCCGGTGCAGGGCCAGTTGAGTCTGGCGGCGCTCGACGGTGCACCGCTCGCGCCACGACCGCAGCGCCACAACGGCGTTTTCGTGCCCGAATACCACGACAGCGGCCTGCCACCCGAATGGCCCGCGCGCATCTGGGCCATGGGCTCAACCTACGAACGCGGCCAGACCCGTTGCGCGCTCAGCGATGACGCCCACGAGCGCAACGCCGCAAGCCTGCACAGCATCTGCCCCTTGGCGGCCGAACGCCAGCGCAACGCTTTGGCCGACGGTGAACTGCTGGGCTGGGCCGGGGTGCGCTGCGCCTCGCTGGACCGCTTGCCACTCATGGGCGCCGTGCCTCACCTGACCGCGCTGCGGGCGCAGATGGAACTGGCCGGCGCCCGGCGCGGCCGACTCGCGCTGACCGACACCCCGCGCTGGCCGGGGCTGTACACGCTGTGCGCGCTGGGCTCGCGCGGTCTCACGCTGTCTCACTGGTGCGCGACGCAGCTGGCCGCACAGATGGATGGCACCCGGGTGCAGGCGTCAGCAGCGGTGGAAGAGGACCTGATCCGGGCGCTGGACCCGGCACGGTTTGCCTGGAAGCAGGCCCGGCGCCAACCCGCCCGGACCTTCAGTCCAGCCTGAGAGACGCTCAGTCTCTGAGCCGGTCCACCCAAGGCATCAGATCGTCGGTCTGCAAGGGACGCGCCAGCAGGGCAGTGATACCCGCGCGCCGGGTGTCGCGCCGGACGCGCCGACGGCTCCACCAGGCCGCCAGCGGCCCCGCGTGTTCGCTCAGACCGATGGTCAGCGCCTGCGGGTTGCTGTCGGCCAACAGCCGCACCAGCGACCACGCGTCCAGGTGCTGATCGTCCAGATTGAAAACGCCGCAGCAGTACGCATGGCGACCAATCAGCTCCACCGCCGATTCGGTGTTGCCGACCTCGTCGATCTCGGTCACGCCCACCGCGTTCAGGCGCAGGCGCAGGGTGTCGCGCTCCCGGCGGTCGGCGCCCAGCAACAGGGCGCGGCGCTCGGGTGGCTGCGCTGCCATGGGGTCGGCGCCCAGGGGTGCTGGCGAGGTGACGTCCAGGTCGAGGTAGCCCGAATCGACCTGCCGTGCCGCGTACACCGCGTCCAGATCGTGCAACAGATTGGCCCACTGGATCGGGCGCTGCATGACCCGCCATGCGTATTCCGGCGCATCGTGCCCGATCCAGATCAGGCGCTGGCCAGAGGGCGTTTCCCTGGCGTGCGAGAGCACCGCCTCGGCACTCTCGCCATCGACCAGCAGCACCTCGGCGGTCATCAGGCGGGGGGTCGCGCCGGGCGCCACCAAAGGCACCCACGGCGCGTACGACAGCTCCCGCTCTTCGGAGAGGCGAAAAATGGTGTTCAGCGCGTGCCGCTCGACGTCGGAAAAACCCACCACGCTGACATAGATGCGCTGTTTCAGCATGGTGCAGATGTTACGCCGGTCACAACGCCATCGACGCTGGAGCGGACAGGGGGGCGGCAAGGGTCTGCCTCTTTTTATATTCATTTTTCGGAATAAATGAATGAATAAAAAGTCGTTTGCGATCTAAGGCGACACACCTACAGTGCGGTCCATGCCCGACCATGCCCTCAACCTGGCCGACCTCACGGTCGGCGATACCGGGCGCCGGGTGCGCGTTCCGATTCCAGCCCCCTCATAACCGACATGTACCAGTATTCCGATTTCGACCAGCGGTTCGTCCAGCAACGTGCGGACCAGTTCCGCGACCAGCTCGAACGCTTCCAGGTCGGCACTCTGCTGAGCGACGATTTCAAGCCGCTGCGCCTGCAGAACGGCTGGTACATCCAGCGCTTCGCGCCCATGCTGCGCCTGGCCGTGCCCTATGGCGAGATCAACAGCGCGCAGTTGCGTGTGCTGGCAAGAATAGCCCGCGACTTCGACCACAAAGAAGCGCACGACACGTCCAAGGCCAACGCCGCCCTGGCCGACGTGCCCAGCCTGCCCGACCGCTGCGCCCACTTCACCACGCGCCAGAACGTGCAGTTCAACTGGATCCCGCTGCACCGCGCGGCCGACGTGATGGACCTGCTGGCCAGCGTGAACCTGCACGGCATCCAGACCAGCGGCAACTGCATCCGCAACATCACCACCGACGCGCTGGCCGGCATCGCGGTGGACGAGGTGGCCGACCCGCGCCCGTTCGCCGAAATCATGCGCCAGTGGAGCACGCTGCACCCCGAGTTCGCCTTCCTGCCGCGCAAGTTCAAGATCGCCATCACCGGCGCCCGCGAAGACCGCGCCGCCACGCCGTGGCACGACGTCGGTCTGCGGCTCTTGCGCAATGTGGACGGTGATCTGGGCTTTCAGGTCCGCGTGGGCGGCGGCATGGGGCGCACGCCCATCATCGGCTCGGTGATCCGCGAGTTCCTGCCCTGGCACCAGATCCTGAATTACCTGGAAGCCATCGTCCGCGCCTACAACCGCTTTGGCCGCCGCGACAACAAGTACAAAGCCCGCATCAAGATCCTGGTGAAGGCCGAGGGCCAGTCGTTCACAGACCAAGTCGAGACCGAGTACCGTGACATCGTCGAACTCGACGGCGCGCCGCACACCATCACCCAGGCCGAACTGGACCGGGTGAGCGCGTTTTTCGTGCAACCGCAGCTGCGCTGCGACCGCAAGAGCGCCGACGCCAAGATCGCCCACATCCTCAAGGCCGCCGCCGAAGACGACATCGAGTTCAGCCGCTGGCTGACGCAGAACGTGCGCCCGCACCAGAACCCGGACCTGCGCGCCGTCACCCTCTCGTTCAAGCGCCTGGGTTCCGCCCCCGGCGACGCCAGCGCCGAGCAGCTGGAGCGTGCGGCCGAGCTGATGGACCGCTTCTCGGCCAGTGAAGCCCGCGTCACGCACGAGCAGAACCTGCTGCTGCCCTGGGTGCGTTGCGACCAGTTGCCCGAGCTGTGGCGCGAGGCGCGCCGCCTGGGTCTGGCCAAGCCCAACATCGGCCTGCTGACCGACATGATCGCCTGCCCCGGCGGCGACTTCTGCGACCTGGCCAACGCCCGCTCGCTCCCCATCGCGCAGGCCCTGCTGACCCGCTACCAGGACCTCGACGAACTGCACGACCTGGGCGAGATCGACCTGCACATCAGCGGCTGCATCAACTCCTGCGGCCACCACCACAGCGGCCACATCGGCATCCTCGGCGTCGACAAAGACGGCCAGGAGTGGTACCAGGTCACGCTCGGCGGCTCCGACGGCACGCGCCTGTCGGGCGAAGCCGTGCCCGGCAAGGTGATCGGCCCGTCGTTTGCGGCCGACGAGATGGTCGACGTGATCGAGGCGCTGATCGACACCTACCGCACCCAGCGCCAGCCGACCGAGACCTTCGTCAACACCGTCAAGCGGGTCGGCATTGAGCCCTTCAGGGCCGCCGCCAACGCGGTGCGCGTGGCCACGGCCCGCCACCCGGTCGCCGCCTGAGACTGCACCAGCACACGACATGAAACCCACGATCCAACTCTTCAAGGCCGAGCACTTCAGCGCCGACGAGGCCGGCACCCTGACCCTGGCCAATGACGCCGACCCGCGCGAGGCCGCGCTGGACGGCGTCCACACCGTGGTGCTGCAGTTCCCTGCCTTCACCGACGGCCGCGCTTTCAGCCAGGCCTTCCTGCTGCGCCGCCGCCTGGGCTTCACTGGCCAGATCCGCGCGGTGGGCGACGTGCTGGTGGACCAGTTGCAGCAGATGCAGCGCAGCGGTTTCACCCAGGCCGTGCTGCGCGCCGACCAGCGCATCGAGCACGGTCACCGGTTGCTGACCCAGTACCACGCCTTCTACCAGGGCGATGCGGTGCACACCCGCCCGCACTTCGCCAACGCCTGAGCACGACAGGAAGACCCCATGAGCAGCATCGATCTCGCCCAGGTCAACGCCGAATTCGGCCGTCACGCCCCCAGCCTGGTGAAGTGGGCCCTCGGCCTGGGGCTGCCGGCGATCGTCACCACCAACTTCCGCCCCTTCGAGGCCGTGATCCTGCACCTGGTGACCCGCGTCAAGCCCGATGTGCCGGTGGTCTGGATGGACAACGGCCACAACACCGAAGCCACCTACCGCTTCGCCGACGAGGTGACCCGCCAGCTCCAGCTGAACCTGCGCATCTACCTGCCACGCCGCTCGCGCGCCCACCGTGAGGCCGTGGAAGGTGGCACCCCGGCGCTGGACGATCCGCGCCACGCCGCCTTCACCGAAGAGGTCAAGCTCGAACCCTTTGCCCGTGCCCTGCGCGAGACAGCGCCCAAGGTCTGGTTCACCGCCCTGCGCGCCACCGACACCGCCGTGCGCGCCCAGATGGAGCCGGTGAGCATCAACCCGGACGGCCTGATCAAGGTGGCGCCGCTGCTGCACTGGACGTCCAAGGACCTCCACCAGTACTGCGAGTTGCACGGCCTGCCCAACAATTTTGACTACGTGGACCCGACCAAGGGTGAAGAGCGCCGCGAGTGCGGCCTGCACCTGGCCCATTGATGAAAGCCCCCCTGCGCCGCTTCGCGTCTTCCCCCCGGTGGGGGGACGCACCCTGTGGCCCGGCAAAGCCGGTTCCACGGGTGCCTGAGGGGGCAAACCCTTCTTCTTCGTTGCGTTTCTCCACAAGCAATCGTCCATAAAACTCAACGCCTGGCCACCATGAACGCCCGAACCGACACCGCCGTGCTGCAATCCGCCCTCAACGCTGCCGGACACCACCTGAGCAACGCCCACCTGGACGCGCTCGAAGAAGAAACCATCTTCATCCTGCGCGAGGT
>PNMN01000115.1 GCA_013823655.1 Comamonadaceae bacterium
GAGCGCGGTGAAAAAATCACCATGCTCACCGCCTACGACGCCACCTTCGCCGCCGTGGCCGACGCCGCCGGCGTGGAGTGCATCCTGGTGGGTGATTCGCTGGGCATGGTGTGCCAGGGCCTGTCAAGCACCACCGGCGTGACACTGGACACCATGCGCTACCACACCGAAAGCGTGGTGCGCGGCCTGCAGCGCGTGCAGGCCACCGCCTGGGTGATCGGCGATCTGCCGTTTGGCAGCTACCACGAGTCGAAAGAACAGGCCCTGCACAGCGCCGCCGTGCTGATGCGTGCCGGTGCCCACATGGTCAAGCTCGAAGGCGGGGGCTGGACCGCCGAGGTGGTCCATTTCCTGGTCGAACGCGGCATTCCGGTCTGCGCCCACCTGGGCCTGACGCCACAGACCGTGCATGCGCTCGGCGGTTACCGCGTGCAGGGCCGGGGCGACGCCGCTGCGCTGCAACTGCGCCGCCACGCCATCGAATTGCAGGACGCCGGCGCCAACATGCTGGTGCTGGAGATGGTGCCCGCTGCGCTGTCGGCCGAGATCACCGGCGAACTCAAGACCTGCCACACCATCGGCATTGGCGCGGGCAAGGGCACGGCGGGCCAGGTGCTGGTGATGCACGACATGCTGGGCATCAACCTGGGCAAGAACCCGAAGTTCGTGCGCAACTTCATGGACGGCGCCAGCAGCGTGCGCGAAGCCATGGAAGCCTACGTGGCCGCCGTGAAGAACGGCAGCTTCCCGGACGACACCGTTCACGCCTGGTAGCTGGAACACCCCCGCAGCGCCCCTCGACAAGACACTTCGCTCCTCATGCAACTCGTTCACACCATCGAAGACCTGCGCGCTGCGCTGCGCCCGTTCAACGCACCCGTGTTTGTGCCCACCATGGGCAACCTGCACGACGGGCATCTGGCGCTGGTGCGCACCGGCAAACCGCTGGGCGATGTGACGGTGTCGAGCATCTTCGTCAACCGCCTGCAATTCGCACCGCACGAGGACTTTGACACCTACCCGCGCACCCTGCAGGCGGACTGCGCGCGGCTGGAGCAGTCCGGCTGCGACGTGGTGTTTGCCCCGCCAGAGAAAGAGCTCTACCCCGAGCCGCAAGGCTTCAAGCTCCACCCGCCGGCCGAGCTGGCCGACATCCTGGAAGGGCACTTTCGCCCCGGTTTTTTCATCGGTGTCAGCACGGTGGTGATGAAGCTGTTCCAGTGTGTGTTTTCCGAAGCCAAGGGCCCGCGCCATGCCTTGTTCGGCAAGAAGGATTACCAGCAGCAGTTGGTGATCCGCCGCATGGTGCAGCAGTTCGCCCTGCCGGTCACCATCGTGGCCGGGGAGACCCTGCGAGCGCCCGACGGCCTGGCGCTGAGTTCGCGCAATGGTTACCTGAGCGAGACGGAACGGGCCGAGGCGGTGCAGCTGTCGCTGGCGCTGCGTGCCCTGGCGCGCGACGCACTGGCCGCCGCAGGCTCGCTGCCCGAGAAGCGCGAAGCCCTGGAGGCCCAGGCCATGCGTGCCCTGGCGCTGCGCGGCTGGCAGCCCGATTACCTGACGGTGCGCCGGCGATCCGACTTGCAGCCGCCGAGCGCGCCGGATGCGCTGGCGCCGCAATCAATGGTGGTGCTGGGCGCCGCTCGCCTGGGCAACACCCGACTGATCGACAACTTCGAGATCTGACTTCTTCAGGCGCCACGCGCTGAAGAGACCTCGTCCTTCGGGTCGCGTCCCATGAGCGCGGCCACCGCCTGCGTCGGCTCCAGCCGGCCATCCAGCAAAGCAACCACCCCTGCGGAAATCGGCATGTCCACGCCCAGCAGCTGCGCGCGTTGCACCACGGTGCGCGCGCTGTACACGCCTTCGGCCACGTGGCCGAGTGAATCCACCGCCTGCTGCAGGCTGAGCCCCTGCGCCAGCAACTGGCCCACCTTGCGGTTGCGCGAGAGGTCACCGGTGGCGGTGAGCACCAGGTCGCCCAGGCCCGACAGGCCCATGAAGGTGTCGGCCCGCGCGCCCAGCGCCAGGCCCAGGCGCGTCATTTCGGCCAGGCCGCGTGTGATGAGCGCGGCGCGCGCGTTCAGCCCGAGGTTCAACCCATCGCACAGGCCGGTGGCGATGGCCAGCACGTTTTTCACCGCGCCGCCCACTTCCACACCCACGATGTCTTCGTTGGCGTAGACCCGCAGCGTGGGGCTGTGAAAAGCGGCCACCAGCGCCTCGCGCACGCTGGCGTGTTCGCTCGCAGCCACCAGCGCCGTGGGTTGGCCGCGCGCCACTTCCTGCGCAAAGCTGGGGCCGCTGAGAACGCCGGTGATCAAGTCGGGCGCCACCTCGGCGCGGATTTCGTGGCCGAGCAAGCCCGGTGCGCCCGGTCCATCGCGCGGCGCCTCGAAGCCTTTGCACAACCAGGCCACCGGCACCGGCACGTCGGCCAGTTGTTCCAGCATGCCGCGCAAGGCGGCCATGGGCGTTCCCACCACGATCAGGCCGACATCACCCGGCACGCTCAGTTCGCCACCCAGCAGCTCCAAAGCAGCGGGCAGTGCGACGCCGGGCAGGTAGCGCCGGTTCTCCCGAGTGCCCCGCATGTCGGCCACCTGCTGGGCATCGCGCGCCCACAGGCCGACCCGGTGCGGCTTGCCCGGCTGGCTGGCGGCGCTGATGGCCAGCGCCGTGCCCCAGGCGCCCGCCCCGAGGACCACGATCTTCATGGGGAAACCAGCCGAACGGCTTATTGGGTGAGGATGGGCGAGGCTTCGCCTGCGGCCTGCGCCTGCTGCTGCTCGTACATGGCCTGGAAGTTGATCTCGGCCAGGTGCACGGGCGGGAAGCCGGCGCGCTGGATCAGATCGGCCACGTTGCCGCGCAGGTAGGGGTAGACGATCTGCGGGCAGGCGATGCCCATGATGGGCCCCATCTGCTCCTGCGGCAGGTTGCGGACTTCAAAAATGCCCGCCTGTTTGGCTTCGACCAGGAACACGGTCTTGTCCTTGACCTTGGTCTGCACGGTGGCGGTGACACAGACCTCGTACACACCATCGGCCGCCGGGTTGGCTTCCACGCCGAGCTGGATGTCCACCGAAGGCTGGTCCTGCTCCAGCAGGATGGCGGGCGAATTCGGCTGCTCCAGCGAGGCTTCTTTCAGGTAGATGCGCTGGATCTGGAAAATCGGGTTTTGGTCGGCCATGGCGTGCTTTCAAAAGGGTTTGTGCAAAACAAAACCCGCCCGGGATAGCGTTCCCGCAGCGGGCACTGGCGCCGATTATTGCAGCAGCGCGTGACAACCCGAAAACCGGCCCGGCTTCGGGATCAGGCTTGCAGCAGGGGCAGCAGCCGACCGTTGCGATCCAGCGCGTGCAGATCATCGCAGCCACCCACGTGGGTGTCGCCGATGAAAATTTGCGGCACGCTGGTGCGGCCCGCCAACTGGGTCATTTGCGCGCGCACATCGGGCCTGCCATCGACCACGATTTCCTCAAAGTTGGTCACGCCGCGCTGCTGCAGCAGGGCTTTGGCGCGGGAACAGTAAGGGCAGTGGTCGCTGGAATAGATTCTCACGTGGGCCATCAGGAAACTCCTCGATTCATCTCAGGATCATCAAAGGCATCAGCGGAGCACGCGCCCCGCCCAGGGCACCCGTGGAGCTGGCTTTGCCAGGCCACAGGGTGCGTCCCCCTGGGGGGAAGCCGCGCAGCGGCGCAGGGAGCGTCTCTCCCGCCACCGGAGCGCGTGCCCCGCCCAGGGCACCCGTGGAACTGGCTTTGCCAGGCCACAGGGTGCGTCCCCCTGGGGGGAAGCCGCGCAGCGGCGCAGGGGGGCATTACTTCTCCACCGGCAGGCTGGCCGAGCGCCAGGCGCCCATGCCACCCGTGAGGGAATGGCTGTTTTGGTAACCCAGCTTCTTCGCGATGGCGACCGCGCGGCGCGAGCGCATGCCCGAGGCGCAGACCAGGATCACCGGCGTGGCCTTGTTCTTGATCAGGCCGGGCAACTTGGCCTCCAGATCACCCAGCGGCACGTTTTTCGCGCCCGCCACGTGGCCAGCGGCGAATTCGTCGGGGCTGCACACGTCCACCACCATGGCTTTTTCGCGGTTCATCAGTTGCACCGCCTGGTTGGCATTGAGCGAACCGGCGCCAGCTTTGCCGGACAGGGCGGGCCACAGCAGCATGGCGCCCGAAGCGATGGCGATCGCGAAGAGGGTCCAGTTTTCGATAAAGAAACTCACAGGGGAAACCTTTCTATGAAGGCCGGGATTTTAGAATGCATGGCTGGCCCACGCTGGCAACGGCCTGGACCGCCCTGCGCAAGGGGCCGGTTTCCGCACTCAACGCACATTCTTTCCCATGCACAAACTCGTCCTGATCCGCCACGGCGAATCCACCTGGAACCTTGAAAACCGCTTCACCGGCTGGACCGACGTCGAGCTCACGCCCACCGGCGTCTCGCAGGCCATGTCGGCCGGCAAACTGCTCAAGGCCGAAGGCTACGAGTTCGACATCGCCTACACCTCGGTGCTCAAGCGCGCGATTCACACGCTCAATTACTGCCTGGACGAGATGGACCGCGCCTGGCTGCCGGTGGTGAAAGACTGGCGCCTGAACGAGCGCCATTACGGCGGCCTGCAGGGACTGAACAAGGCCGACATGGCCAAGCAGTACGGCGATGCGCAGGTGCTGGTCTGGCGCCGCAGCTACGACACCCCGCCGCCGGCGCTGGAGGCCAGCGACCCGCGCAGCGAGCGTGGCGACCGCCGCTACGCCAGCCTCCAGCCCGGCCAGGTGCCGCTGACCGAATGCCTGAAGGACACCGTGGTGCGCGTCATGCCGTTCTGGCAACAGGTGCTGGCGCCCTCGATCCAGAGCGGGCAGCGGGTGGTGATTGCCGCGCACGGCAACAGCATCCGTGCCATGGTCAAGTACCTCGATGGCATTTCCGACGCCGACATCGTGAACCTGAACATCCCCAACGGCATCCCGCTGGTGTACGAGCTGGACGCGGGCCTGAGGCCGATCAAGTCCTACTACCTGGGTGACGCCGAAGCCGCCGCCCGGGCCGCCGCCGCCGTGGCCCGCCAGGGCAAGGCCTGACGCGCCGGGGCACCTCCAGGAACCGAACCGCAGCAAGACCCTCCAAGGGGGTATATTGGTCCGCAGCAGTGCGGTCGGGTCCGCACAGGGCCGTTGAATTGGGGAACCAGATGGGTCAGAAGATGAAAATTGCCGGTTGGGTGGCCATTGGTGCGGTGGCCGGGGCGCTGACCACGGTGCAGTTCCAGGCGGTGGCGCGCGGCACGCTCGCACCCCTGCCACTGGAGGAGTTGCAGCAGCTCGCGGCGGTGTTCGGCATGATCAAGACCGACTATGTGGAGCCGGTGGACGAGAAGAAACTCATCTCCGAAGCCATTTCGGGCATGGTCGCCAGCCTCGACCCGCACTCGCAGTACTTCGACAAAAAGTCTTTCAAGGAATTCCGCGAAGGCACCAGCGGTCGCTTCGTCGGCGTGGGCATCGAAATCACCATGGAGGACGGCCTGGTCAAGGTGGTCTCACCCATCGAAGACTCGCCGGCTTTCCGTGCCGGCCTCAAGACCAACGATCTGATCACCAAGATCGACGACACCACCGTCAAGGGCCTGACGATCACCGAGGCGGTCAAGCTCATGCGCGGCGAGCCGCGCACCAAGGTGCTGCTGACCATCTTCCGCAAGGACGAGAACCGCAGCTTCCCGGTCACCATCACGCGCGAGGAAATCAAGACCCAGAGCGTCAGGACCAGGGTGGTGGAGCCGGGTTACGCCTGGGTGCGCGTCTCGCAGTTCCAGGACCGCACCGTCGAAGATTTTTCGCGCAAGGTCGAGGACCTGTACAAGACCAATCCCAACATCAAGGGCCTGGTGCTGGACATGCGCAACAACCCCGGCGGTCTGCTGGATGCCGCCGTCGCGCTCTCGACCGCCTTCCTGCCAGAAAATGTGACCGTGGTCTCCACCAACGGCCAGCTGGCCGACAGCAAGTTCACCTACACCACCGCGCCGCAGCACTACCTGCGCCGCGGTGGCACCGACCCGATCAAGCGCCTGACCGAAGTGACCGGGGGCGCGCTGAAAAAAGTGCCTCTGGTGGTGCTGGTCAACGAAGGATCGGCCTCGGCCAGCGAGATCGTCGCTGGCGCCCTGCAAGACCACAAACGCGCCACCCTGCTGGGCAGCCAGACCTTTGGCAAAGGCTCGGTGCAGACGGTGCGCCCGCTGGGGCCGGACACCGGCATCAAGCTCACCACCGCGCGCTACTACACGCCCAGCGGCAACTCGATCCAGGCCAAGGGCATCGTGCCCGACGTGATGGTGGACGAAACCCCGGAAGGCAACGTGTTTGCCGCCCTGCGCACCCGCGAAGCCGATCTCGTCAAGCACCTGAGCAACGGCAAGGACGACAAGGCCACAGGCAACGGCGGCTTGACCGACGCTGAGCGGGCCGCTGAACAGGCACGCGATCAGGAGCGCGAACAGGCCCGCAAGAAGCTGGAGGACGAAGCCAGGAAGAACCCAGGTCAGCGCCTGGTGCCCGAATTCGGCAGCGAGAAAGATTTTCAACTGCAGCAGGCGCTCAACCAGCTCAAGGGCAAGCCCGTGCTGGTGAGCAAAACCCAGACCGTGCGCGCCGAAGAGAAGAAGGAAAACTGATTTTTCCCGGTGCGACCTTGGACGACACGCAACTCCTGCGCTATTCGCGCCACATCCTGCTCAACGAGCTGGGGATCGAGGGGCAGGAATGCTTGCTGGCCTCGCACGCCCTGGTGATCGGCGCCGGGGGCCTGGGTTCACCGGTGGCGCTGTACCTGGGCAGTGCCGGTGTGGGCCGCATCACCGTGGTGGACCACGACGTGGTCGACCCCACCAACCTGCAACGCCAGATCGCCCACACGCTGGAGCGCGTCGGCCAGCCCAAGGCCACGTCGGTGCGCAGCGCCATTGCCGCCATCAACCCGGACCCACAGGTCAACACCGTGATACAGCGCGCCGACGCGGCCCTGCTGGACGCCCTGGTGCCCACCGCTGATGTGGTGCTCGACTGCACCGACAACTTTCACACCCGCCATGCGATCAACCGCGCCTGCGTGCGGCACGGCAAACCGCTGGTCTCGGGCGCGGCGATCCGCATGGACGGCCAGCTCAGCGTGTTCGACACCCGCACACCGGGCAAGCCTTGCTACGCCTGCGTGTTCCCCGAAAACAGCGGCGTGGAAGAAACCCGCTGCGCCACCATGGGTGTGTTCGCGCCGCTGGTGGGCATCGTGGGCACCATGCAGGCGGCCGAGGCGCTGAAGATCCTCAGTGGCCTGGGGTCGCGCCTCGCGGGGCAGTTGCTGATGATCGACGGACGCGACATGGCGTTCAACGCCGTCAGCCTGCCGCAGAACCCGCAGTGCAGCGTCTGCGGTCATCCGCAGGGCTGAGCATTCACTGCCGCGGCGGCAGCGGGCATGGTCCGTGGCGCTGGCGAAAGACCCTGGGCACTTCGGCATCGGCCCTTGAAAACAAGCCCCTGCGCTGGTCGCGCGCCTGCGCCTGCTGATCGGCATAGCGCCCCTCGCTGTAGCGCCAGCGGTAAGACCAGGCATGGCCCTGCAGAACGAGCCACCCGCCCACGTCATCGCCCGCATGCTGCAGCCGCACCAGGGCGCGCCCATGGTCGTCGCGGCTGCGCTCGTGCACCGTCACCACCTGACCCAGAACGCGCGCTGCCAGCGCATCGCGTGAGGCGGTGCCACCGGTCTGGCAAATCTCCGGCGCGTCCAGCCCGTCGAGCCGCAACTTCCGGTAGCGGCCGCCTGTGATCGGTTTCACCCACAGCGTGTCACCATCGAAAACGCGCGTGACACGCGCCTCGTAGACCTGCTCCGGGCGAGGGGCGACAGGCGTCTGCGCCAGCGCGCAAACGCAGCCGAAGACCAGCAGCAGCGGCGAGAGCGACCAGAGCACCCGTGGAACCGGCTCCGCCGGACCACCAGGTGCGCCCCCCCACCGGGGGGAAGACGCGAAGCGGCGCAGCGGGGGCTTCCTCATACCGCCATGTAGCGCCCGGGCCTGTGGTTGATGGCCAGCGTCATGTTCAGCACCACCGCACCCACCACCGACCAGGCGATCTGCCACCCGTCCATCCACGCCAACGCGGCCAGCACGATGGCGCCATCGAACACCATCTGCACCCGGCCCGCGCGCCAGCCATGGCGCTCTTGCAGCCACAGCACCAGCACATTGAAGCCCCCCAGGCTGGCCCGATGGCGGAACAGCATCAGCATGCCGGCACCCATGAGCAGCCCACCGGCGACCGCCGCAAAACCGGTGGAGAGTTTGCCGAACGTGATCCAGTACGGCACCCACTGCGCAAACGCGGCCAGCAGACCCACAGCGGCAAAGGTCTTGAGCGTGAACACCCAGCCCATGCGCTGGAGCGCCAGGCCGTAGAACGGCAGGTTGATCAGGAAGAAGACCAGGCTGAAATTCCAGCCCATGGCGTAATGCAGCAAGAACGCCAGCCCGGCGGTGCCACCGGTCAGCAAGCCGGCGTGGCGGAACATCACCACGCCCAGTGCCACAAAGAGCGTGCCGGTGAACAGGGCTTGCACGTCTTCGTGCGGACGGTGGCGTGCAGGTGTGGGAATCACAGAGGCGGCGGCATCAGCCAGGGCATTCATGGAAGCAGTGATGGCAGGCAGACAGGGCGGCAGACAGGAAGCCGCGCAGTATCGCGCACCGTCGGCGCTCGCGCTTGACCCAGGTCAGGGGAAGGTCCAGTCGCCGGGGTCGGCCAGGTCAAAAGCCTCGTGGTAGCGCAGCGTGCCCAGCGGAATCAGCCGCTCGAACGGTCGCACCAGAAAACACCCCGGTAGCGCTCGCTCCAAGCGCAGCGCCGGCGTGGAGCGAAAACCAAAACGCCCGTAGTAGGCCGGTAGACCCAGCACCACGCAGCCAGCAGCACCCTGTTGCCGCATGGTGCGCAGGCCGTGCCACACCAGCGCTGTTCCCACCCCCATGCCCTGGACCCCTGGCGCCACAGACAAAGGGCCCAGACCGTACCAGCCCGGCGCACCGCCCGTGATCGTGACCGGCGAGAACGCCACATGCCCCACCACCTCGCCATTCAGATGCGCCACCAGCGACAGGCTCAGGGCACCGGCGCGGCGCAAGGCATCGATGATCTGCACCTCGGTCTGGCGGCTGTGTGGCTGCTCACGGAAAGCGGCTGCGGTGACCGCACCGATGGCCGCCGCGTCTGCGGGCACTTCGGTGCGCAAATGGACATCGGACTGCATGATCGGCTGCATCGCTTTCTCCAGCAACAGCGCCACAGCTTACGGCGAACAGGCGGTTCGTGAGAAGTATTGAAAACCCGACACACTGGCGATTTCGGGTTTTCCCTCGGCCGCTGACGATCCACGTTTCCAGCGGATCACAGTCGGGCAGTCCGCAACGCGGGTGTCCTGTCCGATGCGGTGTCCAGACACTCGGGCAGCGACCCGCGCAGCGGCGGAGCCCCGGATTCACCCCGCAGGGGGAAGACGCTTGGGGCCAGGAATTCAGCGCCGGGCCGCCCCAAGCTGAATTCGCACCCCCTCGGGGGGCAGCGACCCGCGCAGCGGCGGAGCATGGGGGTCACATCCTCAGGCGCGACCGATGATGGCGGCCGTGGCCATCAATTCTTCCAGCAAGGCCAGCGAGACCTTGCCTGAAACGCCGTAGGGATCGAACTCGGGCCGTT
>PNMN01000116.1 GCA_013823655.1 Comamonadaceae bacterium
GAGCTGGCGGCCTGATCACTGCCCACCACACTCTTTGCCCTGCACGGCCAGGGGACCCTGGTCACCAGCGCCAGCCGAGGGCTCGGCCTGGCCATGGTCTGCGCGCTCGCCGCGCACGGTGCCACCGTCTGGCTCAACGGGCGCGACCGCGCCAGCCTGGCCCACGCAGTGGCCCAGGCCGCCACTGCGGGACAAGCGGTCGGCGGCAGCGCCCACGCCCTGCCGTTTGATGTGACCGAAGAGGTGGCCACCTCGCACATTGCCGAGCCGGGAAGAAACCGCAGAAGCAGACCGGGCACAAGGCTCTGATCGCATGTCGAATGCCCTATTCGATGGAGGCAGCCATCCGTTCGGCGAACACAAATTGCAAGCCGTGTAACGGTGCATGACTCGCCGCTCGCTGCCGCCGCGCGCTCACTACCATGCGCCACAACCCCGTGCAGAGAGCACCCCGCGCACATGCCCAGGAGCGTGCTGCGGTGCAGAGGACTTCCATGGCTTCACCTCCCCTTTTGTGGTTGGATTTCCGGCAGAACCCGCGCGACGCGGGGCACTTCCCCTGGCTCCTGCCCAGCTGGTCGGCCAGCCGGTGGGCGCCTCCCGGCGACACAGGCTCGGCCATCCGCAGCGGCCAGCCCCAGTTCCTCTGCTTCGAATTCGATGTGACGTCGATCGACGAGCTGGCGATCCTGCAGAAGACCCGGTTGCAACACCCGAGCATGCCCATTCTGGTGATCGCCGACAGCGTGTCGCCCGCCTTCACCGACTGGGTGTTCCGCATCGGCGTCTGGGACTGCCTGGCCAAACCGGTCAATGCAGATGCACTCAACACCTGCATCGAAGCCTTTGTCCACTTCTGCCAGCAACGCCACCATGGCGCTTCGCCAGACAGCGGGTGCGTCCAGCCAACGCGCCCGCCCAGAACGCAAGCCGCGCGGGAATACGTGGCGACTCACTTCGCCAGCGAGGTTCGCCTGCCGGTCGCGGCTTCACTGTGCCACCTGAGCACCTCCGAATTCAGCCGCTGCTTCAAGAAAGAAAACGGCATCACGTTCTCCGACTACCTGATGCACTGGCGCATCCAAAAAGCCTGCGACCTGCTCGCCGTGCCCGCCATGCCGATCAAAACCGTGGCGTTTGAGGTGGGCTTCAACGACGTGTCTTACTTCGCGCGCGCCTTTCGGCGCCACACCGGCGTCACGCCCTCGACCTACCAGAAAAACAGCGGCACCGATTACCACATGGCCCCCGCCCACACGAGCGCTTTCCCCCTCTGGGATCCCCAAGCTTGAGGACGCTTTTCCAGCGCTCTCGCGCAGCGGGCGCGCCGCGCCGAACGAAGCGCAGGATTGTCCGGTGGATGCGCAGTTTTCTTCTAACGCTCCCACTCCCGCACTGCCTATCCTGAGCACCGCACAACGCGGCAAGCCGGTGATCTGACAGCGTTGTGACCTGTGCAGACATCACCGTAGGGAGAACTTTCATGGCCAGCAAACTCACGGGGGACCGCCCCGAAAAAAGCAGCTTCGTGGTGCAAGGACGGGTCGATTTCCAGCAATGCGAAGGCGACCCGCCGAGCGCAGGCATCCAGGTCTTCGCGTTCGACCGGCTCGGCGTGCCCCTGGGTGGCTCCACACTGGATGAGAAGGGCCAATTCAAGATGGCACTGCGCCTGAAGGAGCCGACCGATCTGCAGATCATGGCGGGCCCCGGCAAGGACGCGGGCAGCGTGCGCCAGTCGGCCAACTTCACCCTGCCCGTGAGCGCCAAGGAATGGATCCAGGAAGGCCGGGGCTACCTGCTGCGCCCGCAGCTGGTCATTCCGCGCCCGATCTGGTGGCCGTGGCGACCGGTGCGGTTGTGCATCAGTGGCCACGTGCGCAAGATCGACACACACGACGGGCACACACAGACCTGTCCGGTGCCGTATGTGAAGGTGGAAATTTTTGATGTGGACCGCGAAGCCTGCTGGTGGCCACCGATCCGCAACTGGTGGGACACCCTGCTTGACCGGCCCGTGGTGCGCATCCCCGACCTGCTGCGACCCCGCTTTGAGCCACCCCGGCCCTTCCCCGGCCCCGACCCTGCGCCCCCGCTGCGCCTGCAGCCGCGCGCAGGCTTGCGGGGTACCGAGGTCGGCCTCAACCCCCAACCCCTGCCGCCCCGCGAGACCCTGCTGAGTCGGTCGATCGCAAGCCATGCTGCACTGGACAGCCTGCCCGACAACACGGTAGCGGCGCCCGCGTTCACCGGCCTGGTGGGCGAAGCACGACGGCTCGACAGCGCCATCGCCTCGCGTCTGGACAAGCTGACCCTGACCTCCAAAATCGCGCCCTGGCTGATCTTCCCGCGCTGCTTTTACAGCCGCCAGCTGGTGAGCGAGACCTACACCGACTGCAACGGCTATTTCAATGTCTGCTTCAACTGGTGGCCGATCCACTTCCGCAACGGACGGCTGCGTTTTGACGCCCGGCCCGACGTGATCGTGCGGGTCACCCAGATCATCAACGGCGTGTCCACCGTGATCTACATGGACCCCTACACCAGCACCCGCTGGAACACCAGCAGCGCCCACATCGACCTCTACCTGGACAACGAAGAGGTGCGCTGCGGCCAGGGCTGCCACCCGCGCCCCGAGGGTTCGCCGGTGTTCTTCACGCGCATCGGCAACGACGAGGTCTACCAGATTCACCAGGGCAGCGGGCTGTACGCCGACAGCGCCGTGTCGCAGATGGCCTATGGCGGCAACCTGAACCTGTATGCCGTGTTCGGCGACACGCTCGCCACCGGTGCACCCAAGCGCTACTACAGGCTCTCGTACGCGCGCCAGGGCAGCGCCGACAGTGATTTCAAGTTCATCGACGCCGACCTGCGCGACACCCGCGTGGACAAGCTCACGCTCACCAGCGCCGACCACTTCCTCGGGCCGCAACCGGTCAACGGAACAACCACGCTGTACGAGGTGCGCAACCGCGACGACTTCTATTGGTACAACCCGGACTGGATCGGCTCCTGGTGGACACCACCGGTGGAGGCTGACACCGGCACCTACGTGCTGCGGCTGGAGCTGTTTGACGAAAACGGCGTCTACCTCAACACCGCCTCGGGCCAGGTGGACTACCGCGACGGCACCGTGGTGCCACCGGCCCCGCTGCCCGCCATGACCGACCACTGCGACCTTGTGATCACGCTGGACAACAAAGCGCCCGAGCTGAACCTGGACATCCCGGCCGTGCTCAACGAGTGCGGCGTCATCCCCTGGAGCCCCACGCTCACGCTGACCTTCAACGCCGCCGTCTTGCAGGACAACCACCGCCTGCACAGCTGGACCCTGCAATACACCAAGGGCGTCAACCCAGCGGTCGTGCTGCTCGCGGGCAACTCGTCGCCTACGGGCGCACTGAGCCCGGTGAACCAGAACGTGAGCGGCGCACCGCTGCTCGCCGGTCTCACCAGCACCTGTGCCTTTGCCTTGAAGCTCTATGCATGGGCACACGTGCGCAATGGCTACGGCCTGATTTACTACCGCGAGCAGATCAAGGCGATTGCCATCGAAAAATGCGCGCCTTGCCCCGACTGCGCCCCGCCCCCGCTGGCGCTGAACCGCACCGCCACCGGCCTGGCCGCAGGTCTGCCCAGCGTCTGAATCCACCAGGAGCACACACCATGAACGACCTGACCGAACACACCGGTACCGGCATCCCCTGCTGCCCCGCGCTGGAGACCGACAAAGCCTGTGACGTGCTGGACTTTCACTACCGCCTTGCCCACAACACCTCGGTGGTGAGCGGCGGGCGCCGCGTGCAGGTGGAGGTGATCATCCGTGTGCGCTACGAGCGCTGCCCGGGGCCCATGGCGCTGGGCGATCTGGTCTACAGCACCACCTTGCTGCCGGGCGAGACCGTGCGGCTGTTCACCTCCGACCGGCGCAGCCGCTTCAGCTACGACAGCGCCACCCAGGTGAGCTACCGCAACGAGCAGACCTCGGAAGAGCGCTACTACATGGCCAGCGTGCACGATTTCATGAGCGACCTGACGGTGCGTGACAGAGCCAGCGCCAGCAGCTCGTCGCGCGGCTCCGCCAAAGGCCATGGCGGCACCAGTGGTGCCATCGAGAGCTTTTTTGTGGGCGCCTCGGTGGACGTCAGCGGCTCCTACGAAGCCTCGTCCACCAGCACCTTCTTGCGCGAGCTCTCGCAACACGCGTCCGCTTCGGACCGCCGGGCCGAGATGGGCACGCGCGCGGCCAGCAGCGTGTCGGTGGGCGAGGTACAAAGCCGCACCCACACCCAGGGCGAGTCGGAGGACCATTTCGAGTCCGCCTCGCGCCAGTTCTCCAACCCCAACCACTGCCACGCGGTCACGTTCTTTTTCTACCAGATCAACAAGACCCAGACCATCCGCTTCACCATCGAATCCATCGAACGGCGCGTGATCGACCCGACCGCCGACACCCGCATCACGCACAACCCCTTCGTATCCGACGGTGACGTGAGCACCATCCCCAACGCCGTGCTGGCCACCGACGAGTCGCGCCTCAAAGTCGAGGCACTGGCCCGGCAAAGCGTGGCCGCAAAGCTCCAGACCGATGCCGAGCTGTCCGCGGTGCGCAGCAACCGCGCGTTCCTGGCCGCCAACATCGCGCAGCAGGAGCCGATCCCGCCCGCCGTCGCCGCCAAGGCCCTGGAGCAGGTGGATCAGGACCTGATGAAACAAGGCCTGCTGGACAACCGTGGGCTGTTGTCCGAAGAGGTGCGCAAGACCTTCTCGTTCGAGCGCACCAGCTCGCTGCCGACCCCGGGGCTCATGGTCAAAGGCTGCCTGGACGAATGCAACATCTGCGAAGCCGCCGTGGTGCAGTCGCGCCGGCTCGACCTGGAGCGCAAACAGCTGGAAAACGACATGCTGAAGAAACAGATCGAGTTGCTGGCCCAGTCGCAGGCCTACCGCTGCTGCCCGGCAGGTGAGACAGACACGACCACCTGATGACCCATCCACCCAGGCATCCACCCCACTGGGGGCACGGCAGCACAACCACCCGTCACCGCTAACGTGGTGCTCACGGGGCCAGGCAAGCACATTTCACACCCGGAGAAACGGCACCATGACCACCTCACGTTCGGTACACATCCGCGTCACCGACCACGGCAACCGGCCCATCGAGGGCGCGCTGGTGTCGGCGGGCGGCGCGTCCACTTACACCGACGAAAAGGGCCACGCGCGGCTCGATATCAGCGCCGGGGTCGAGATCAAGGTGAAGGCGCGCGGCCACGAAGACCAGGCGCGCTTGCTCGAACGCAAGAACGCCTCGCGCACGCAGCTTTTCACGCTCGGTCGCGCAGGCATGCTCTATTACTACCGTGGGCAAGTGAAAATCCCGTTCGAACCGCTACCCGGGACCATCGGCATACTGTTCAAGGCGGAAAACGCGCAGGGCAAGAAGAAGGGCACGGAGAAAGGCGACATCGCCGATACCGTCAAGCTCATCGGCGGCCACATCATCCGCTCCGACAAGAACTTTGCGCACAGCGGCATCACCGTGCTGCGCATCGACGATGACGACGACAAAGCCCTGGCTGAACGGCTGCGCGAGTTGACGAACGATCCGTTGATCGAGGCCGTGGGTGCGGTGGTTCGACTCTCCGAGGACCACGCCTCGTTCCTGACGAACCTCGTCATCGCACGCTTTGAGGAAGACGTGGACGACAGCGCCGTCGCCGTGATCGCTGGTCGCCACGGCCTGAAGCCAGAAGGCCGCTTCGAAGCACTGGGCAACGTGCACCGCCTGCGCTTCGCCAGACCGGCCACCTATGCCGTGCTTGAGGCCGCCAACGCGCTCGCCGAGGAGCCCGATGTCATCTGGGCCGAACCCGACCTTGCCTCTACCAGCGAGGAAGATGCGGTCATCCCGACGGACTTTCTGTTCCCCGAGCAGTGGGATCACCAGCTGATCGACACACCCGACGCCTGGCAGGCGTTGCGCGACATGGATCCGGCGCGCACCTTTGGCAACGCCGACACGGTGGTGGCCGTCGTCGACAACGGCGTTGACGCCACGCACCCCGAGTTGTCCGGCAACGTATCGAACGGCAACGCCAAGCAGCTCGCTCTGTTCGACTTCGCCAACATGGTCGGCAACATGGCCAACCTCAGCACGACGGCAGCACAGCGCGATCACGGCACTGCCTGCGCCAGCGCAGCGGTCGGCAATGTCGGCAACGCCTCGGTCGTGGCGGGCTTCAACGAAGGCATCGCAGGAGTCGCTGGCAATTGCCGTCTGATCGGCATTCTGCGTGGTGGCACCGAGGCCCGCTACGCCGAGATGTATCTCTGGGCCGCCGGGTTCGATCCCGGCAGCAGCACCGTCGGCTTCCCTGCTCAACTGGCGCGCGGCGCCGACGTCATCACCAGCAGCTTCGGCTTCAGCGTCGACAACCCGATCTCTGGCCTGATGAGCGACACCTTCGACCGTCTGACCGACGATGGCCGCGGTGGGCGCGGCGTGCTGCTGTTCTTCTCGGCGGGCAACGACAACGTCGACCTCGACACCACCAACCGGCGTCCATGGAGCATGTACGACCGATGCTTTGGCGTCGCTGCCTCGACCCTGGGCAATGACGGCGTCACCGAAATCAAGGCGGCCTACAGCAACTTTGGTTCGACGGTCGATTGGTGCGCACCCAGTAACGACAACGAGGGCCGCCACAACCCGCCCGGAATGTTCGGCGCGCACACCGCGACCATTCTGGTGGCACCCAACGGCGATGCGATTTGTGGGCACCCGGCTCAGCAGACCACGCTGGCCGCTGCGGCACCCGCCACCGCGACGGTCCTCACGCTCGCCAGCGCGGCTGGGTTCGCCGTCGGCCAAGCGGTGCTGGCGGGTGCTCCGGGAGGCGGCGCGGCATCCGGGCGTCGCATCACGGCCGTCAATGTCGCTGCCAATCAGATCACGCTGGACGCCGGACTGGGCGACGCGCTTGCGCTCGGCTCCCCCGTGGTCGCTGGCCCCCGCTCCTATCGAACGAACTTCGGCGGGACCTCCTATGCAACGCCCGTGGCGGCGGGAATCGGCGCGCTGATGCTGTCGGCCAACCCCCAGTTGCGCTGGGACGAAGTGCGTGACCTCATCCGCTCGACCGCAGTGAAAATCGACGCCAACAACAGCAACGCTGTCGGTCGCTGGCGCGATGTCAACAACCTGATCTCGACCGACCCCGGCTACCTCGGCCCCCATTTCTCCGAGTTCTTCGGCTTCGGTCGCGTGAACGCCGCCGCAGCGGTGCAGGCGGCGGGTTGGCGCATTGCCCTGATGACGCCCGCGCTCAACTTCAACGACGTGCCGCAAGGCGAGACCACGCTGCGCGCGGTCCGCTTCGATGTGCAGAGCCTGTGGCCGGTGGACTTCCAGATCGTGGCCGGACCGGGCGCGCCATTTTCGACCCCCTTGGGCACCAGCGTCGCTTCGCCGGGCACGCCCAGCGCCGACACCGTGCGCGAGGTGATCCTCTGGGTCGGCTACACCGGCACCACCGTCGGCGCCGCTGCGGTGGGCAGCGTGACCGTGCGCAGCACGCAGACCGGGCGCGAGTGGACCATCCCCATCACCGCCAACACCGTCGAGCGCCAGTCCGCCTGTGTCATGCTGTGCCTGGACCGATCCGGCAGCATGCTCTTCAACTCGGGGGTCGGCACATCAAAGCGGATCGACGTGCTCCGCTTCTCGGCCGAGATTTTGATCGACGTCGTCCATGAAGGCGATGGTGTCGGCATCGTTTCCTTCGACCACGACCCGTTCGATGTACAGGTGCCACCCGTCGGGCCGCTCGGTCCGGTCAACGCCTTCGACGTACAGCGCGATCAACTGCGCAGCCGCATCAGCACCTTCGCGCCGAACCCGAACGGCTTGACCGCGATTGGCGACGGTGTCGAGCGGGCGCAACTGCGTCTCGCACCGGTCACCGGCTACGACACCAAGTCTGTCGTGGTCTTCACCGATGGCCAGGAAACCGAATCCAAATACATCAGCGACGTCGCCGCCAGCATCACCGATCGCGTCTTCGCCGTCGCGCTCGGTCGCGCCGAGAACATCCAGCCGACGGCGCTCACTGCGCTCACCAACGGCACCGGCGGCTTCTGCGTGCTGACCGGCGATCTCGACATCAACAGCCGCTACAAACTGGCCAAGTACTTTCTACAGGTGCTCGCCGGCGTGAAGAACGAAGACATCGTCCGCGATCCGGACGGCCTGCTCGCGCCCGGACAGGTGCATGAGATCGACTTCCATCTCACCGAGGCCGATATCGCGGCGGACGTCATCCTCATGACGCCAGCGCGTGGATTCATCGAAATGACGCTGGTAACGCCGGGCGGCATGGTGATTGATCGGGCCGCAGCGCTCGCCATGCCAGGCGGGCTGTACCACGACGGGCGCAACGTCAGCTACTACCGCCTCTCACTGCCCGCGCCGATCGGTGGCGGCGCACGCGAAGGCAAGTGGCTCGCGCGCCTTCAGCTCGGCCAGCGCAAAATGCCCGGCCTGCGCACGCACGCCTTCAACACCGACACCGGCACTGCGGCGACCACAGCCATGGCGCAGCACGGGCTGCCTTACAGCCTGCTCGTACACAGCTATTCGAATCTGAGGATGGCGACCACACTGTCACAAAGTAGCTTCGCGCCCGGCGCACAACTCCTGCTGCGCGTGGTTCTCACCGAGTACGGCGTGCCGGTGAATCGCCGCGCCACGGTCACGGCGCTCGTCACCCATCCGGGCGGCGTGCACCGCACGGTCCACCTTGCCGAGACGGCGCCCGGCGTCTTCGAGTGCGGTGTGCAGACGACGCTGGCGGGCACCTACGACATGCGCATCACCGCGCGCGGTCGCACACTGCGCCATCGCGTCTTCACGCGCGAGGCGGTACGCACTGGGGCCGTGTGGATCGGCGGTGATCGACCACCTCCTTCGTCAAGCGGTGGCACCGATGGGCGGACCGACGAGATTCTCTGCAAGCTACTGCGTTGCGCGCTGTCTGAGCGGGTGATTCAGCCCGAGCTGCGCAAACGTCTCGCGGCGCTGGGCCTGGACATCGATGCGCTGATGAAGTGCATCAGCAGCGCGTGCAAACAGCGCCCCGGTCAGGCGGACCAAGACGAAGCGCTGGAGCAAAAACTCGTCCAGGCCGTGCGAGCGGCACTCGCCGTGGTGAACGGTTAATCCCGCTCGCGCCCGACCCAAAGCGCAGCCCGCGCAGGGCTGCGCTTTTGTGCGTTTGCACGGCGTCCCCACCGCGATTTTTTGCAAACCCATCGCGCCTGCTCTTGAAAAGCAGTGTGGTCGCCCTTATCATTGGCACTCGCTGAAATAGAGTGCTAACACCGCTATCCTCAGTCGATCAGCGGTACCGCCTGCCCCCAGCGGTCGGCATGGGCCGTCTGACCCCTCCCTTTCCTCGTTCAATTTC
>PNMN01000117.1 GCA_013823655.1 Comamonadaceae bacterium
ACCATGCGCGCCGAGGAGCGGCTGGCAGCGTTTTTGCTCAATTTGGTGCAGCGTTTGCACGCGCGCGGTTTTTCGCAGTCCGAACTGGTGCTGCGCATGACGCGCGAAGAGATCGGCAGCTACCTGGGCATGAAGCTCGAGACCGTGAGCCGCACCTTTTCGCGCTTCATGGAAGACGGCATCATCGACGTGCGCCAGCGCTACGTGCTGATCAAAGACACGCAGGCGCTGGAGCGGCTGGTGAACCCGCCGATGCGCAACTAGGGGCCTAGGCTCTGCTCGTGTGCCACGAGGCGCCGCTTTGCAGGGCACCCTACTGCCGTGGCGGCGGGACCTCGGGGCTGGCAGCGTGGTTGCGCGCTTCGCGTGCCGGGCGCAGGCTAGCCAAGTAGGTGGCGCGCTGTTCGGGCGTCATCATCTGCAAACGGCGTTGATCAGCAGGCACCATGGGTGCATTGCGGTCCAGCACCGGATCGCGGTTTTTGACGGCGGTGACGACCAAGGAGAGCGAGAGCACGATCGATGCAGCCGGCAGACCAAACACCAACCACGTGTAAGGCTCACGGTACCAAGGGGCGGGCTTGGTCGGGGCTAGGGCGGCTTGGGCAGTGCTCATGGTATTTGAGTGTAGGTCTGGAGGCTAAAAGTTCAGGCGCAGGCACAAAAAACCTGTGTGGCTGCAACGGTATTCATTGACGCGGCATCATAAAGACCGAGTCTTGGCGCACCGTCATGGGTTCGGCACCCAAAGATTGCACCTCGAAGTGGATCGGGTGCATGCCCGGCGCGCTGCTGCCCGGCGGCACACGAACCGTCACCGCCAGCGCCCGCGCACCCGTAGGCGCGAGGGAGAATTCGGTCTCGGAGATCACTTGCAAACCCGGCAAACCGTGCACCACCAGACGCAAGGGTTGCTCTTGCTCGGTGGCGTTGAGCATGCGCAGCGTGTAAACGTTTTCCACGTAGCCTTGTTGCACCACACGCGACAAAATGGTCGAGTCGCGGATGACGTCGAGCTTGAGCGGTGTGCGCAGGTACAAACTGGTGAACAGCGCCACGGTGATGAGCAGCAAAATGGCACCGTAGGCCAAGATCCGCGGCCGCAGCACGCGGCGCCACATCTGGGCCGAGGTCCAGCCCTGCTCGAGCCCGTTTTGCGTGGTGAAGCGCACCAGCCCTTTGGGGTAGCCGACCTTGTCCATGACCTGATCGCAGACGTCGGCGCAGGAGCCGCAACCTATGCATTCGTACTGCAAACCCTTGCGGATGTCGATGCCGGTGGGGCAAACCTGAACGCAGAGCGAACAATCGACGCACGAGCCCAGTTTGAGCAGCGACAGATCGGCTTGGCGCGAACGGCGGCCGCGCGGCTCGCCGCGCTGCGCGTCGTAGGTCACGATCAGGGTGTCGCGGTCGAACATCGCGCTCTGAAAGCGTGCGTAGGGGCACATGTGCTTGCACACCAGCTCGCGCATGTAGCCGGCGTTGCCGTAGGTGGCAAAGCCGTAGAACAAAATCCAGAAGCTTTGCCAAGGCCCGAGTTCGGCCTGCCAGACCGCCGTCCACAGCTGGTCAATAGGCGTGAAGTAACCCACAAAAGTGAAGCCGGTCCACAAGCCAAAGGCGATCCAGAGCACTTGCTTGAGGGTTTTTTTGCCGTATTTCTCGAGCGTATGGCCGGATTGATCGAGCCGCATCCGGGCCGTGCGGTCGCCTTCGACCAGCTTTTCCATCCACAGATAAATTTCGGTGTAAACCGTCTGCGGGCAAGCAAAACCGCACCACAGGCGTCCGGCCACGGCCGTAAACAGGAACAAGGCCAGGGCCGAGATCACCAGCAGACCGGTGAGGTAAATCAGGTCGTGCGGGTAGAGGATGAGGTTAAAGAGGTAGAAGCGCCGCTCTTCGAGGTCAAACAAAACAGCCTGCCGGTTGTTCCATTGCAACCAGGGCAGGCCATAAAAAACGATCTGTGTCAGCCAGACCATGGCCCAGCGCCAGTTGGTAAAGAACCCCGCGACGGAACGTGGGTAGATCTTTTGCCGATCGGCGTAGAGCGATATCTCGATTTCGTCTGGTCTGGCGGCTGAGTTGCCGCCATCCGGTTGGGTGCTATTTGACAATTGAGGAACGACGCCGAATCGGTTTTATTGCGGAGGGTTGGATTTGGCCCACACGTAGCCGGTCAACACATGAATCTGCTGCTCGGACAGCAACACGTTTTGCGGCGGCATGACGTTCATGATACCTTCGTTGATGCTGCGCACCACGGCATCGACCCCAAAACCATGCAGCCAGATGTCGTCGGTCAGGTTGGGGGCACCGATCAGATAGTTGCCCTTGCCTTCGGCGCCGTGGCAGGCGATGCAGGTGGCAAAGTTGGCCTTGCCGGCGGCTGCCCGCACGCTGTCGTGCGGCGCGCCCGAGAGGCTCAACACGTAGTGCGCCACGTTGAGCACGTCTTCGGGCGAACCCACGGCTTCGGCCAAGGGCGGCATGACCGCTACCCGACCTTGGGTGATCGAGACTTTGATGGCCTCGGGGTCGCCACCCCAAATCCAGTCTTTGTCGGTCAGATTGGGGAAGGTCAGGCTGCCGCGGGCGTCGGCGGCGTGGCAGACGGCGCAGTTGTTCATGAACAGGCTTTCGCCGATCTGCATCGCAACCGGGTCAGCGGCCAGCTGTTGCACCGACATCTGCGCGAAGGCCTCGAACTTGGGCGCCACCCTCGCCTCGTTGGCTGCGCGCTCGGCCTGGTACTGCCCCACCGAACTCCAGTTGAGCAAACCGGGAAACTTGCCAAACATCGGGTACAGCAGGCCATAGACCAAGGCGAAGACCACGGTGATGATGAACATCCAGACCCACCACTTGGGCAGCGGATTGTCTTTTTCGATGATGTCCTCGTCCCAGACGTGGCCGGTGGTGTTGTCTTTGGTCGGGGCAACCTTGACCCGGCTGGTGTACCAGAGCAGGCCCAAACAGGCCAAGATGCTGATGAGGGTCAGCCCAGCAACGTAGTAATGCCAGAAATAGCTTGTGAAGTCGCTCATGATGTTTCTCTTGTGAGTGAGTGCGCGGCTTAATCTTCTTTGAAGGGCAGTTGGGCGGCGTCATCGAAACGGCCCTTGTTGTGCCTGGACCACGCCCACCAGACGATGCCCAAAAACACCACCAAACTGACCACGGTCACTATGCTGCGGTAATCGTTGATATCCATGTCGCCGCTCCTGGCCGCCTCAGCGAACCGAAGTACCCAGAACCTGCAGATAGGCAATCAGAGCATCCATCTCAGTCTTGCCCCGCACCGCGTCGGCGGCGCCTGCCACCTCTTCGTCGGTGTAGGGGTGCCCGAGCAGCTGCAATACCCCTAAGCGCGCTGGCATGGCGTCGGCGTTGACCATGCGGTCGGCCAGCCAAGGGTAGGCGGGCATGTTGGAGTAGGGGCGCAGCGAGCGCGGATCCATCAGGTGCTGGCGGTGCCATTCGTCGGAATAGCGACCACCGATGCGGTGCAGATCGGGGCCGGTGCGCTTGGAGCCCCACTGGAACGGCCGGTCATAGACGAACTCACCGGCGAGCGAGAAGTGGCCGTAGCGCATGGTCTCGGCATGGAAGGGGCGAATCATCTGCGAGTGGCAAACGAAGCAGCCCTCGCGGATGTACACATCTTTACCCGCCAGCTGCAGCGCGGTGTGGGGCTTGAGGCCCTCGACCGGCTGCGTGGTCGATTTCTTGAAGAACAGCGGCACGATTTCAACCAGACCGCCGATGGAGATCACCAGCAGGATGAGCACGATCATCAGGAAGCTGTTGGTCTCGACCTTCTGGTGCGACATGCCCTTGGTGGAGGGGGTGTTGTTAGCCATGTTGATGCGCTCCTCAGGCGTGGGCAGGTGAAACCGCTGGAATCTTGATTTGCGGCACGGGGCCTGCACGCAAGCCCGCGCGGACCGTCATCCAGACGTTCCAGGCCATGATGCACATGCCGGCAAAGTACATGGTGCCGCCAATCAGGCGGATGGCGTAGAAGGGATAGCTGGCACGCACCGATTCGCTGAAGGTGAAGGCCAAGGTGCCGTCGTCGGCCAAGGCACGCCACATCAGGCCTTGGGTGACACCGGCAATCCACATGGAGGCGATGTAGATCACGATGCCGATACAGGCGATCCAGAAGTGCAGCTCGATGGCTTTGATCGAGTACATCTGCTTTTGCCCAAACAAGCGCGGGATCAGGAAGTACAGCGCACCCATGGAGATCAGGCCGACCCAACCCAGCGCACCCGAGTGCACGTGGCCGATGGTCCAGTCGGTGTAGTGGCTCAAGGCGTTGACGGTCTTGATCGACATCATCGGGCCTTCGAAGGTCGACATGCCGTAGAACGACAGCGAGACGATCAGGAAGCGCAGGATCGGGTCGTCGCGCAGCTTATGCCAAGCGCCCGAGAGGGTCATGATGCCGTTGATCATGCCGCCCCAAGACGGTGCCAGCAGGATGAGCGAGAACACCATGCCGATGGATTGGGTCCAGTCGGGCAGCGCGGTGTAGTGCAGGTGGTGCGGGCCGGCCCACATGTAGGTGAAGATCAGGGCCCAGAAGTGGACGATCGAGAGCCGGTAGCTGTAGATCGGGCGCTCAGCCTGCTTCGGGATGAAGTAGTACATGATGCCCAAGAAACCAGCGGTGAGGAAGAAGCCGACCGCGTTGTGGCCATACCACCATTGGATCATGGCGCTTTGCACACCCGAGTAGAGCGAGTAGGCGTGCAGCAGACCGGTGGGCACGGCCAGGCTGTTGACCACGTGCAGCAGCGCCACGGCCAGAATGAAGGCGCCAAAGAACCAGTTGGCCACATAGATGTGGTTGATCTTGCGCGTGGCCAAGGTGCCGAAGAACACGATCGCGTACGAGACCCAAACCGCGGTGATCAGGATGTCGATCGGCCAGATCAGTTCGGCGTACTCTTTGCCCGAGGTCAGGCCCAGCGGCAGCGTGACGGCGGCCAGCACGATCACCAGCTGCCAGCCCCAGAAGGTGAAGGCGGCCAGTTGTGGCAAGAAGAGCTTGGTTTGGCAGGTGCGCTGCACCACGTAGTAGCTGGTGGCAAACAGCACACAGCCACCGAAGGCGAAGATCACGGCGTTGGTGTGCAGCGGACGCAGGCGCCCGAATGAGAACCACTCGAGCCCGAACTGGCCCAAGTTGAGCGCTGGCCAGAGCATCTGGGCGGCGATGACGACGCCAACCAGCATCCCGACCACACCCCAGACCACCGCCATGACAGAGAACTGTCGGATGACTTTGTCTTCATAGATGCCCTGCCGGGCATCGGACACGCCGCCCATCTGGGCATCCGCCGTGATTGCACTCATACACCTACTCCTCTTATTAAAAACACCGCCAGAGTGTCGCCGCTGGCGCGACTACACCCCTTGACCTAGATCAATCGTTTTTCAAAATCCGCTCGCCTTCGCGCTCCACGTTGTCGTATTGACCGTTGTAGAGCGCCCACCAGAACACGCCGATGATGGCCAGCACCAGCAGCACCGATAAGGGGATCAACAACAACAAAGATTCCATGGCATCAACTCGTGAAGGCTGCTACCGGCAACAGGGCCGGATCGGGGGCAGGAAAGTCGGGCAGGCGCGACAGCCGCAGCGCGTTGCCGATGACCACAAAAGAGCTCAGCGCCATGCCCAAGCCCGCCAACCAAGGCGGCACGAAGCCGGCGATCGCCAGCGGCACCATGCTGCCATTGTAACTAGCCGAAAAGACCAAGTTCTGTTTGATTATGCGCATGGTGCGCCGGGCTTGCCTATGGTTTGTACCAGTTCGGACAAACGGCCGCTTTGCACCACCAGATCGGACTGCGACTGCGTCAGGGGCGCGCCGTGGCCGAGCGCGAACGAGACTTCGGCGCGCGCCAGCACCGGGCCGTCGTTCATGCCGTCGCCCACCATGGCGATCTGCGCGCCTTGGGCTTGCAGGGCGGCGACGACTTCGAGCTTGCGCTCGGGGCTGGCCTCGGACACCACTTGGGTGATGCCCAACTGCTGCGCCACGCGTTGCACCGCGCCGATCTTGTCGCCCG
The DNA here is from genome assembly GCA_013823655.1 of Comamonadaceae bacterium. Taxonomy (GTDB): domain Bacteria; phylum Pseudomonadota; class Gammaproteobacteria; order Burkholderiales; family Burkholderiaceae_C; genus Hydrogenophaga. The sequence goes on from PNMN01000117.1 coordinate 6,094, forward strand.
AGAGCAGATGGACCTGAAAGCCCATGGCGCGCAAGTCGGCCACGGCAGCGGCGGCGTCGGCGCGCACGCCTTCGTCCATGACGAAGGTCGCGAGCCAACCCTGCGCGTCGCTCAGATAAGCGCAGGGCGCGTCGGCAACGCTGCGCCCTTGGGCCAGCAACTGGTCTTGGTCCAGACCGCACAGGGCCGCCGAGCCGAGCTTGTAAACGGCCCCATCGGCGCGCTCGAGCACCAAGCCGGCACCGGGGACGTCTTGCACCAGATCGGGCGCGGATTGTGGCGCGGCGTCGGGGGCGGCTGAAGTGGCGGTGGTGGCATCGGGCGCAGCCGCACTGGCCGCTGGCCGCGCCTGCGCGGCGATGGCGCGCGACACCGGGTGCAGCGAGGCCGAGGCCAGCGGCCAAGCCAGCTCGAGCGCTTGCTCAGCCGTGAGGCCCGGGCGCACCAGCGCCTCGCGCAAAACCACCCGGTCTTGGGTCAGGGTGCCGGTTTTGTCGAACACCACGGTGTCGATCTTGCACAGGGACTCGAAGGCCAGCAGGCGCCGCACCAGGATGCCGCGCTCGGCCAGCGCCCCGGCCGAGGCCAGCATGGCCGACGGGGTCGAGAGCGCGAGCGCACACGGGCAGGTGGCCACCAAGACCGCCACCGCGATCGGTACCGCCAAGGCGGGGTCGATCTGCCACCAGTACCAGGCGCCGAAGGCGGCGCTGAGCAAGACCGCCACCAAAAACGGCCCGGCGATGCGGTCGGCGAGCTTGACCAGCTCGGGTTTTTCGGTGGACGCCTGTTCCATCAGCGCCACGATCTGGGCGAAGCGGGTTTCGCGCCCGAGGCGCTCGATGCGCACCAGCGCCGTGCCGGCGAGGTTGTAGCTGCCGGCCACCACCGTTTGGCCGCGCAGCCGCGTCACCGGCTGCGATTCGCCGGTGAGCAAGGCTTCATCGACGGTGGCGCTGTCGCCGAGCACGGTGGCGTCGCCGGGGAAGGCGATGCCGGCTTGCACGCGCAGCACGTCGCCCACGCGCAGGCGTTTGAGCGAGACAGTCTCGAAGCTGCCGTCGGCCAGCTGGCGCTCGCACTGCTCGGGCAGGCGGTTCATGAGCACGTCGAGCGCGCCGGCGGTGCGGTCGCGCAGGCGCGAGACCAAGTAGCGCCCACCGAGCAGGAAAAACACGAACATGGTGAGCGAATCGAACCAGATTTCGTGCCCCCACACCCCCGTGGGGTCGAAGGTGGAGCCGGTGCTGGCGATGAAGGTGACCAAGATGCCGATCGAGACAGGCATGTCCATGCCGATGCGCCCGTGGCGCAGGTCGCGCCACGCGCTCTGGAAGAACGGCATGCTGGAGAACAGCACCACCGGCACGCTCAGCATCCAGTTGGCCCAGCGCAGCAACTGGTCGTAAACATAGGGAATTTCGCCCGGCTCGGTGATGTAGAACGGCCACGAGTACATCATGACCTGCATGGTGCAAAAGCCGGCCACGAACAGGCGCCACATCAAGAGCCGGGTTTCGGCCAAGCGCTCCTCGACGCTGAGCGCCTGGCGCATGGGCAGCAGCCGGTAGCCGCTTTGGCCCACATTGCGCGCCAGCGCCGAGAGCAGGGTCTGGGCCGGGTCCCAGCGCAGCGTGACGCGCCGGGTGGCGGCATGCACCCGTACCGACTCGACGCCGCGGCGCCCACCCAAGGCGGCCTCAACGGTTTCGGAGCAGGCCGGGCAGTACATGCCCTGGACCATCAGCACCGCCTCTTGCAGTTCACGCCCGTCCACCTGCACCGGGTGGCAAAAGTCCTCTTGCTCGATGGGGTCGTCGAGCACCAAAAAATCGTCGTCGACGGTGAGCGGGCCGCGGTGCTGGCCCAATAGCGAACCCAACCCCTGGTCAGGCACAACGGCCCCGGCAGCCAGATCACTGCCTGTTACGGTGGTGGAATTCGACATGCGGGCGAGCATACCATCGGGCTTGGCTGCGCCGGCTTGATTCAGATCAAGTCTGAGGGCTATTTGGATGTGCGCGCAGGGCCAGCGAGCGGATCGGGGCCCGGCGTTGCAGGCACAATGGAGTCACCCCCCATTTTTTTCTGGAGCTTAACTGCCATGTACCAACGCATCCTCGTGACCACCGATGGCTCGGAACTGTCGGATCAGGCCGTCGCGCACGCGCTCAAGCTCGCCAATGCGCTCTGCGCCGAACTGCTGGCGCTGCGCGTGGTCGCGCCCTACCCCAAGACCTATTTCGAAGGCGGTGTGGCGCTGGCCGAAGAAGAAGTGCGGCGCATCGAACAGCAGTGGCACGATGACGCCATGGAGAGCCTGCACGCGATTCAGGCCGAGGGCCAAAAGCTCGGCGTCAAGGTGCGGCCGCTGACGGTGCAGTCGGAACTGATCGCCGAAGCCATCATGGCAGCCGCGCAGCAGCACAAGGCCGACCTGATCGTGATGGCCTCGCACGGTCGACGTGGCCTCAAGCGCCTGCTGCTGGGCAGCGAAACCCAGCAGGTGCTGACGCACACCAGCATACCGGTGCTGGTGCTGCGTTAATTTTTCTTAAGCGGCTGTGGCGCGCTGCCGGTGCGCCCAGCCCCACAGCGCAGCCCCGGCCAGCACCATGGGCAGGCTCAGCCACTGGCCCATGCTCAAGCCCAGCCCAAGCAGCCCGAGGTGAGCGTCGGGCTCGCGCCAGAACTCGGCCGTGAAGCGCAGCAACCCATAGCCCACCAAAAACGCCGCCGACACCTCGCCCAAGCGCCGCGGCCCTCGTGCGTACAGCCACAGCAACACAAACAGCAGCAGCCCCTCGAGCAGCGCCTGGTAGATCTGCGAGGGGTGGCGCGGCAAATCGCCGGCGCCGCGAAACACCATCGCCCACGGCAGCGCCGGGTCGGCCACGCGGCCCCAGAGTTCGCCGTTGATGAAGTTGCCAATGCGCCCGCTGGCCAGCCCTACGGGGATGCACGGGGCGATGAAATCGGTGATCTGCAGCCAGTTGCGCTGGCGCCGCCACGCAAACCAAGCCATGCCCAGCAACACGCCGATGAAGCCGCCGTGAAAGCTCAAGCCGCCCTCCCAGACCGCAAAAATGCGCAGCGGCTCGGCCAGAAACTCGAGCGGGCGGTAAAACAGCGCATAGCCTAGGCGACCGCCGACGATGATACCGATCACGCCCAAAAACAGCAGGTCTTCGATGTCGCGCCGGCCCCAGCCCAGCGCCGCGTAAGTCGGGTGCCGCAGCCGGAGCAGCGTAAGCCCAAAGAACAGCGCAAAGGCGATCAGGTACATCA
>PNMN01000118.1 GCA_013823655.1 Comamonadaceae bacterium
TTTTCCCAGCCCGTGGGCAGGTCTTCGGACAGGTCGTGCAGGTCCATCTTGGCCTGCGTGGCCTGGGCGTTGAGCTTCTTCAGGCGCAGCTTGAGTTCGTCGGCGGTCTCGCTCATGTTCAGGCTCCGTAGTTCGCGACGTCGGGGTAGGTGCGGATCATGGTCACGGCTTCGTCGAAGAACTTGCCGCCCGCTTCGGCCAGCTTGGCCAGCGAGGGGAAGCCGAAGCGGTGCACGTCGCGCAGCTGCTTGTTGACCACCACCAGCCGGCCGGCGATCAGCACCATGCGGCCAAAGCCTTCGTGGCTCATCTTCATCATGGGCGAAACCATCTGGCCGGTCTCGCGCTCGATCGCCACCGCAATGGCGTTGTAGAAGATCTCCAGGTGCCACAGGGTCTCGGGGTCCGGGTCGCCCATGATGGGAATGGCGCGCCGCTCCTCGGGCGTGTGGATGAAGGGCTTGAGGATCTTCAGATCGCTCTTGCCTTCCCACTGGCCGTGGGTGTCCTGCGCGCGCATCTGCTTGACCAGCTGCTGCACGAAGGGGGTGGCCAGCATGGCCTCGTCACTGGCGGCATCGGTCTCGGGGGTGGCGGTTTCAGCCATGGGTCACCTCGTCGTCTTCAAAGTCATGGGAAGGGGCGCTGTCTTTTTGCAAGGCCTTGCGCAGCCAGGGGGGCGGTGTGCCTTGCAGCACCACCTGGAGCTTGTCCAGGATCTCGGCAATGGACTCGGGCTGCGGCACCTTGATCGGGTGGATCTTGGAAGCGACCACGCGCGCCGCACCGGAGCCACCGATGGCCGCGACGTACAGGATCGCGCAGTCGTGGATGGCGTCGAGCTTGGGCGCGAGCTTGTCTTCGTCGCCGTCTTCCTGCAGCTTGTCGCCGAAGTCGAAGCTCTGCACGAAGCTGTAGCCCCCGGGCGACATCTCGTAGACCAGGATGTGCTTGGCCCAGCCGAAGTGCGCGTTGACGCTCTCCTTGTCCTGGGTGGCGAAGGCGATCTTCATGATGGACTCCTGGTTTCGGGTGGTTCAAGCGCTGGCTTCGGCCAGCGGGTTGGGGGGAACGGCGCTGGAGACGCCACCACGGACGGCGGCAGCGCGGCGCGCTTCCGGGGTGAGCGGCCAGTCGTCCGCATGGTGGTGCGGGATCTGTTCGATCATCAGGTTGGCGATCTCGAAGATCAGGTTCATGGTGCCGCGGTAGCCCACCTGCACGCGGTGCGCATTGCCCACGCGGTCGAACACCGGAAAGCCCATGCGCAGCAGCGGTTTGCCCAGGCGCTGTGCGGCTTGGCGGCCGTGCGCGTGGGTCACGATCAGGTCGCAGTCCTTCGCGCCCTGCTCCAGGTCTTCCAGGTCACCGAGCAGCACGGTCTCGGCCGGCAAGAGCGCGTGCGACGCCGACTGGGTGGTGCTGATGCAGCAGCGCAGTTCAGCGCCCATTTCGTGCAGCAGCGCGCCGATGGCCAGCAGCAGGTCGGGCTCGGCACCAATGGCGACCTTGATGCCGCCGGTGTAGAAGTGGCCGTCGAGCATGGCGTCCAGCAGCTGGCTGCGCTGGCGGCGGTACTTGGCGGGCACGGGCCGGCCGCTGTGCTGCGACAGGCGCATCAGGAAGCGGTCGTTGGCCTCGATGCCGGTCAGGCGCTCGAAGATCTGAAACGGCGCGCCGCTGATCGCCTGCAGCGCCTCCGCTCCTTCGCGCGTCTGCTCGCCGACACCAATGGTCCACGACGAGGCACCGGCCACGCGGATCTGGTCCAGCGTCGTGCCGCCCAGCGTGGTGCCGCGCCAGTCGGGCGGGATGTGGCCGTCCAGCGAGCCCGACAGGTCGGGCAGCACGATGGCCTTCAGGCCGAAGGCTTCGATGATCTCGCGCAGCTCGTCGATGTCACCGGGGCTGAGGTGGCTGCCCGGCAGCAGGGTCACCTGGTCTTGCACCAGCGGCAGCGGCTTGACCAGCGCGTTCACGATGCCGGTGATGGCGTGCTTGAAGCCGTCCTCGAAGGCGCCGACGTAGTCGGGCGTCGAGACGTAGATGATTTCGGTGTCGGCCAGCTCCGGGTGCTTCTGCCGCGCCAGATTCAGGAACCCCACCACGTCGTCGCCCTTGGTCTCGGTCAGGCCGGTGGAGCAGATCGCGATCAGCTTCGGCGCTGCGCGCTTGCGGATGTTCAGCAGCGCCGCTTCGATGTTCTCGTAGCCACCCATGATGGTGGTGACCTCGTTCATCGCCGTGGTCTGCAGCGGGATCGCTTCCTTGAAGTGCCGCACCAGCAACACCAGGCCGAAGGAGGTGCAGCCCTGTGAGCCGTGCATCACTGGCATGCAGCTATCGAGCCCGAGGAAAGCAAAACTTGCGCCCAGCGGCTGGCTCATCTTGAGCGGGTTGACGGTGCAGGCCTTTTTGGATTCGACGACGCATGCCATGGTTAGCTCCGCAATGCAGGGGGGTACGAAGGGGAGTCGTCCAGCACACACCGTGGAACCGGCTTTGCCGGGCCACTGGTGTGGTCCCCCTTCCAGGGGGAAGACGCGAAGCGGCGCAGGGGGGCTTTCATACCGGGACTTCTTCGGGCTCAAGACCCATGGCGTGGGCGGCCACGGCGCTGAGGTGCGAGGTCGGGTCCACCACCGGCAGCGTCTCGCCGTCGTCACCCCAGGGCGCGGCGATGCGCACGCGTTGCCAGACCGGGTTGGACAGCGCGCGGTCGATCTGGTGCACCAGCTCGACCATGCCTTCGTAGCCCGCGTAGGCGTGGTGGCGTTCCTGGTTGATGTCCAGCCAGGGCATGCGTGCCTTGAGCGCGACGAACTGCGAACGGCCGCCGCTGAGCATGATGTCGGCGCGCGCTTCCTTGAGCATCGCGTACATCTCGCGCGGCGTCATGTCGTCGATCATGTGGGCGTCGGCGCCCTCGCCCATGATCTCTTTGAGCTTTTCCTTGTCTTCCTTGGTGCTCTTCTTGACGCTGGTGCCGACGATTTCCATGCCGCCTTCCTGCAGCGCCGCCACCACCGACCAGGACTTCACGCCGCCGGTGATCAACAGCACGCGTTTGCCGACCAGGCGCAGCTTGTATTCGGCGATGCGCTTGAAAGCGCGCGCCTCTTCCACCTCGATCAGGCGCTCGGTGCGCTCCAGCAGCTCGGCGTCGGCGCCCTGCTGCACCAGCAGCTGCGCGATCTGGCGCAGCGTTTCGCTCATGTCGCTGATGCCGTAGAACGAACCCTCGAAATACGGGATGCCGTAGCGCTGCTGCATCTTGGTCGCGATGTTGATCATCGACTTGCTGCAGACCATCATGTTGACCCTGGCGCGGTGGGCCGAGGCGATCTGTTTGTACTTGCCGTCGCCGCTGATGCACGAGAGCACGCGGATGCCCAGTGCGTCCAGCAGCGGCTTGACCTGCCAGAGCTCGCCGACCAGGTTGTACTCACCGATGATGTTGATGTCGTACGGCGTGGTGAACTCCGGCTCCACGGTGCCGATCACGTAGTCGAGGATGGCCTCGGCGCCCAGCTTGTTGCCCAGGTTCTTGGGCCCGGCAAAGCCCGGCGCGTTGACCGGGATCACCGGCTTGCCGAACTTCTCCGCTGCGCGCTTGCACACCGCCTCGATGTCGTCGCCGGTCAGCGCGGTGACGCAGGTCTGGTAGACGAAGACCGCAGGCGGGTCGTACTTCTCGATGATTTCGCGGATCGACTTGAACAATCGCTTCTCGCCGCCGTAGATCACGTCGAGTTCGCTGATGTCGGTGGTGAAGCCGGTGCGGTAGATCTGCGAATGCGAGGACGCGCTGTGGCGGTTGTCCCAGCTGTTGCCCTCGCAGGCGATGGGCCCGTGCACCAGGTGGGCCACATCGGCCACCGGTTGCAGCGCGATCTTGGCGCCGTCAAACGCACAACCGCCCGCCGCCGCGCCGGGCGAGAGCTGCTTGGTGCAGCCCTTCTTGCGTTCCTTCTCGCTCTTGCCCTGGTTGATGTCGCAGCCGGGCTCCTCGAACACTTCAGCGATCTTGGCCTTCAGCGATACCGACATGGCGAGCTCCTGTCAACGTGGGTTGAGGGGCTCTTTGCAGGTTTGATGCCAGGCCTTTTTGGCGGTGTTTTCGGGGTCGCGGCGCACCGGTGTGGCGGTTTTGGCGGGATCGTGACGGCGGGTTTGCGACAGAGCGCCTTCAGATGTCAATGGGGAGCGGCTTGCCTTCCCGATGCAGCTCGATCCAGCGCTTGAGTTCGGCCACGTGCCCGGCCTCCTCGTCGGCGAACTCTTTCGCCAGCGCGCGCAGCTCGGGGTCGATGGTGTTTTTCATGACGTTGCTGTAGTAGTCCATCCCGGCCTGTTCGGCTTCGAGCGCAACCTCCAGCGCCTGCTCGCGCCCCAGCATCGGGTCGGCGGCCCAGATCGCTGCGGCTTCTGGGCTCTCGATGTCGGGCCAGGTGTAGTCCTCGGGGCGCAGCGGCGGCAGATCGCGGTAGCCGGCCCGTTCGCGCGCATCGGCCAGGTGCAGCTTCGAGTAGTCCGCCAGCTGGCGGAACAGGCTCCCGACCTCGCGGTTGCCCTGGGTCGTCATCGCGTCGGCCAGCTGGCCAAAACGCAGCGCCGCCTCCTGTTCGAGGCGGATGGCGTGGACGAGGAATTCTTCGACGGATTCCATGGTGTGCTTTCTTCAGTAGTCGATACCGAACCAGAGCGGTTCGCGCTGGCGCAGATCGGCGATCAGTTCCAGCGTGGCCGGCACCAGCGCGCGCACGCCGTACCAGACCGCTTCGCGCCGCGGCTGGCCGCCGGTTTCCAGCAGGTGGTGCAGCTGCCCCCAGCCTTGCCAGTCGATGCGGTGCAGCCGGGCGTGCAGCTCGGGCGCCAGGTGCGCCAGCGTCTGCGACATCACCAGCAGCTGCGCCTCGACCGCGTGCAAGGTGGCGGCGCTCTCGAAGAGCTCGTCTTCGGATTGCAGTTCGGCCAGCAACGAACCGATGGTCGCGCCAGCCATCCGCACGATGTCGCACTGCAGGCGATGCAACATCGCGATCTCCTCTCGGCTTCTCAGAGGTTGTCCGCCAGGACTTCCAGCGACAGCAGTTGCTGGTGCAGCGCGTGGCGGGCGCGCCAGCGCTCTTTGGCGCAGAGCCATTCGTCACCGCCTTCGGTCGCCAGCACGGCGTCCTGGTCGCTCCAGTAGACGCGGAACTCGCCCGGCCGCGCGGCCAGCGCCGCCACGGTGGCGACCCGCACGTCCACCGGATCGGGGCTGAGCACACCCCGGCCCAGCAGGTGGTCGGCGCGGTACAGCGTGGTGTCCCAGCCGTGCTGGTCGCCCAGCGCACAGACAGCGGGAAAGGCCGAACGCGCGTCGGCGTCCACCGACGCATGCCCCAGGGCGTCGAGCAGGGCCCGCGGCGTCACCTCGTCGTGGATCTCCCAGGCCTCCAGCACGTCGTCTGCCGCCAGCTTGTGCAGCAGGTCGTCCGGGTGGTAGGCGAACCAGGCGTTCGGTTCGGCGTCGGGCGGGCACTGCAGCACGTAGATCATGGCCGGGCACTCACTCCACGCCCTCGGCCACCGCCTTGGCCCACATGGCGCGGCGCAGGCGCTGCGCAATCGCCATCGGGCTGGTGTCGATCTCGCGCTGCTCGGCCGTCATCGCGCCCTGCGCCACGGCGGCCTCTTCGTGCGTCAGCGGCAGGCGCCCGGCCATGTGCGTGGCGCCGGGCACCACCGCCAGAATGGCCTGGCGGTTCGGGTGCTCGATGACCGGCACCAGGGTGTCGGCCTCCTTGAGTCCGGCGAGGCACACCCAGCCGTCGATCACTTCGACCGAACGGCCGTCCTGCGTGGTCTTGACGAGGGTGGTGGCCGGACGGCGCAGGGCCGTTCCCAAGCCGACCGCGCCCCCATGGGGGGCAGGAAACGAAGTTTCCGTGGGGGCGCTCATTTCTAGAACTCCACCAGGATGTCTTCGCTGCGCACGACGAACTGGCAGGCCAGGCGCCAGGGCGGCGGCAGGTCCTTGGTTTCGGCGTCCTCGATCTGCTGCGGCGTGATCTTGCCGGCGAAGCGCAGCACCGTCTTTTCCTTCTCGGTCAGCGCGACGCCGATGGGCGTCTTGTCCGACAGCACCGTCACCTTCAACTGGCAGGAACCGCATTCGCCGTTCTCGCACTCGAAGTCCAGCGGAATGTTGTTCGCCTTCGCCACCGCCAGCAAAGTCCGCGTATCGCCCGCCACCGCATAGACCGTCAGGTCCTTCTTCATGCGAGGCGAACTGAAAGTCACATTGGCCATACGACCCTCACAAAGGAAAGAGAGAAATCAGCCGACCAACCCACCCGCATCCGGAGCGCGTGCCCCCTTCCAGGATGCGGTGGAACCGGCTCCGCCGGGCCACACGCATCGCCCCCTGGGGGGTGACGCGAAGCGGCGCGGGGGGAGCCTTATCTGATGATGTCGTACGAGTAGTCCGTCTTGCCCGGCACGATGGTGTTCGCATCCAGGGTCTCGAAGAACTCGTCCAGCAGGTTCACCAGCACGCGCATGCCGCCCTCGTAGCCCCAGGTGGGGAAACGGTGGTAGTGGTGGCGGTCGAAGATCGGGAACACCATGCGCACCAGCGGCGTGCCGGTGTCGCGCTCCAGGTACTTGCCGTAGGTGTTGCCGATCAGGAAGTCCACCGGCTCGGTGAACAGCAGGCTGCGCATGTGCCACAGGTCGCGCTTGGGGTAGACCTTGCAGCCGACGCCGTAGGGCGAGCTGTCGAACAGCTTCTGCACCTTGGCGGCCCAGGTTTCGGTGCCGTTGGTGGCCAGCACGTGGGCCGGCTCGGCACCGAGTTCCAGCAGGAACTGCGCGTAGCCCAGCATCTGGTCCGGGTCGCCGTACAGGGCATAGCGCTTGCCGTGCAGGTGGGCCTGGCTGTCGGCCATGGCGTCCACCAGCAGACCGCGTTCGAGCTCCAGCTCGGCCGGGATCGGCTTGCCCGTCAGGCGGCTGATGGCCATCAGGAACGCATCGGTGCCGGCCACGCCCACCGGGGCGTTGAGCACCACCACTTCCTGGCCCTTCTCGGCGAGGTACTTGCTGGTTTTTTCGCAGCAGTACTCCTGGAACACGATGGTCGCCTTGGCGTGCAGGCCGGCGACCACTTCTGCCTTGGTGGTGCCGCCTTCGTACATGCGGAACTCGCCGTCGGTCGGGGTGCTCCACGAACCCGAGGGGTCGCACAGCACGTTCACCTGGACACCGAACAGGCTGAAGATGCGGCGCATTTCCTTCATGTTGCCGACCACAAAACCATCGAAGCCGGCGATGAAGTTGATGCTGTCGTCGGGCACGCGCTCCAGCTTGTCGGTGGTGCCGGCCTTGCCGTCCCAGAAGTGTTGCAGCACGCCCAGCAGCGCGTTGTCGTAGCCGGTGATGTGGCTGCCGACGAAGGCCGGGGTGTGGGCGAACGGCACGTCGAACTCGGCGGGGACCGAGCCCTTTTCCTTGGACGTCTTGATGAAGGCGTTCAGGTCGTCACCGATCACCTCGGCCATGCAGGTGGTGGACACCGCGATCATGTCGGGCTGGTACAGGTTGTAGGCGTTGGCCAGGCCATCGACCATGTTGTTCAGGCCACCGAACACGGCTGCGTCTTCGGTCATCGAGGAACTTACGCAGGACGTAGGCTCTTTGAAGTGGCGCGAGAAGTGCGAGCGGTAGTAGGCCACGCAGCCCTGCGAACCGTGCACGAAGCTCAGGGTCTTGTGGAAACCGTTGGCGACGTAGACGGCGCCCAGCGGCTGGCAGGCCTTGGCCGGGTTCACGGTCAGCGAATCGCGGGCAAAGTTCTTCTGCTTGTAGTCCTCGGTCTTGGTCCATTCGATGACCTGACCGATCTTCTCGTCGCTGTGGTTGTATTCGAACTGTTCCTTCTTGTTCTTGAACAGTTCCTGGTACTCGGGCTCACGGAACAGCAGTTCGTGGTCGAGGATCTTGTCGGCTGATTGGGGCATGACGCTCTCCTAACTATGACTTGAATGAGTGGACCTCTGCGTGCTCTCCGGCCAGGGCACCCGCGGAACCGGCTTTGCCGGGCCGCCAGGTGCGCCCCCTTGAGGGGGGATGCGGCTACGCGCAGCGAGCAAGCAACGGGGGTGTTCAGTTCTTCCACGGTGCCTTGGTCAGGCCCCAGATGGGAGAGCTGATCGCCATGTCCATGTCACGGGCGAAGATGGCGAAGCCGTCGTAGCCGTGATAGGGGCCGGAGTAGTCCCAGCTGTGCATCTGGCGGAAGGGCACGCCCATCTTCTGGAAGACGTACTTTTCCTTGATGCCCGAGCCGATCAGGTCCGGCTTGATCTTGTCGACGAACTGCTCGAACTCGTAGCCGGTCACGTCGTCGTAGATCAGCGTGCTGTCCTTGATGTAGTGCGTGGTGCGCTGGTAGTCGTCGTTGTGGCCGAACTCGTAGCCGGTGCCGACGATTTCCATGCCCAGGTCTTCATAGGCGCCGATCACGTGACGCGGACGCAGACCGCCCACGTACAGCATGACCTTCTTGCCCTGCAGGCGCGGCTTGTACTTGTCGATGACGGCCTGCATCAGCGGCTTGTACTTTTCGATGACGGCTTCGGCGTTGGCCTTGATGGCGTCGTCGAAGTGGCTGGCGATCTCGCGCAGGCTCTTCTCGATCTGGGTCGGGCCGAAGAAGTTGTACTCGCACCATGGGATGCCGTACTTTTCTTCCATGTGCCGGCTGATGTAGTTCATCGAGCGGTAGCAGTGCAGCACGTTGAGCTTGGCCTTGGGGGTGTTCTCCAGCTCGGCGATGGTGCCGTCGCCGGACCACTGCGCGATCACGCGCAGGCCCATCTCTTCGAGCAGGATGCGGCTGGACCAGGCGTCGCCACCGATGTTGTAGTCACCGATGATGGCCACGTCGTACGGGGTGGAGACGAAGTCGGGACGCTTGTTCGGGTCGGTCTTGTCGAACACCCAGTCGCGGATCGCGTCGTTGGCCAGGTGGTGGCCCAGCGACTGGCTCACGCCACGAAAGCCCTCGCAGCGCACCGGCACGATGGTTTTGCCTTCGTATTCCTTGCTCTTCTTTTTCGACACCGCTTCGATGTCGTCGCCGATCAGGCCGATCGGGCATTCGGACTGGATCGAGATGCCCTTGTTCAGCGGGAACAGCT
>PNMN01000119.1 GCA_013823655.1 Comamonadaceae bacterium
GTGCGCAGCGCCTTGGCGTAGGCGTGGCCGCTGGGCATGCCGATGTCTTTCCAGACGTTGACCAGGTCTTCCTTCTTCACGCCCAGCAGGTCGATGCGCTGGCCGCCCGTGACCTTGACGGTCGGGATCTTGTATTTGTCCACCGCGTCGGCGATGCGGCGCAGCTCGTTGGCGGTGGTCTCGCCGCCCCACATGCGCGGGATCACCGAATACGTGCCGTCTTTCTGGATGTTGGCGTGCGAGCGCTCGTTGATGAAGCGGCTTTGTGGATCGTCTTTGGCCTGCTTGGGCCAGGTGCTGATGAGGTAGTAGTTGATCGCCGGGCGGCAGGTGGCGCAGCCGTTGGGCGTCTTCCAGCCCAGGGCGCTGAAGGTGTCGGCGATGGTCAGCAGCTTTTGCTCGCGGATCGCGTCGCGCACGTCCTGGTGGCTGTGCTCGGTGCAGCCGCAGATGGCTTTCTTCTTCGGCGTGGCCGAGTAGCCAGCGCCCACCGTGGCCATCAGGATCTGCTCCACCAGGCCGGTGCAGGAACCGCAAGACGCGCTGGCCTTGGTGTGTTTCTTCACCTCGTCCAGCGTGAACAGGCCCTTGTCTTTGATGGCCTTGCAGATGGTGCCCTTGGTCACGCCGTTGCAGCCGCAGACCTCGTCGCTGTCCTTCATGGCAGCGGTCTTGTTCTGGCCCGCGTGGCCCGCGTCGCCGATGTTGGAGGTGGTGAAGTGTTGGCCGAACATCAGCTTGTCGCGGATGTCGCGCACCGTGCGACCTTCGCGCAGCAGCTTGAAGTACCAGCTGCCGTCCACCGTGTCGCCGTACAGGCAGGCGCCGACCAGTTGGTCGTTCTTGATCACCAGCTTCTTGTAGACGCCGCCCGCGGGGTCGCTCATCACGATCTCTTCCGTGCCCTCGCCGCCCATGAATTCACCGGCGGAAAACAGGTCGATGCCGGTGACCTTGAGCTTGGTGGAGGTGAGCGAGCCGGTGTAGCGGCCGATGCCGAACTCCGCCAGGTGCGTGGCCAGCACCTTGCCCTGCTCGAACAGCGGCGCCACCAGGCCGTAGGCGATGCCGCGGTGCGCCGCGCATTCGCCCACCGCGTAGATGCGCGCATCGGTCACGGTCTGCATCGTGTCGCTCACCACGATGCCCTTGTTCACATGCAGGCGCATGCTCTCGGCCAGCGCGGTGTTGGGGCGGATGCCCACGGCCATCACCACCAGGTCGGCTGGCAGCTCGGTGCCGTCCTTGAAGCGGATGGCCCGGACCCGTCGTTTAGACGGGGCCCCTTCCCCGTCTGGGCGACCCCCCTTGCCGTCGTCCTGGTCGCCCACCAGCTCCTGCGTCTGCGCGCCGATCAGGAACTTCATGCCGCGCGCTTCCAGCGACTGCTGCAGCAGCTGGCCCGCCACGTCGTCGAGCTGGCGCTCCATCAGCCAGGGCGCGACGTGCACCACGCTCACGCTCATGCCGCGCTTCATCAGGCCGTTGGCCGCTTCCAGTCCCAGCAGGCCGCCGCCAATCACCACCGCGTGCTGGTAGGTCTTGGCGGCGTCGATCATGGCCTGCGTGTCGGCGATGTCGCGGTAGGCCAGCACGCCCTGCAGGTCCTTGCCGGGGATCGGCAGGATGAACGGGTTGGAGCCGGTCGCCATGACCAGGCGGTCGTACCCGGCCGAGACCTGCTCGCCGTTGGGGCCGGTCGCATGCACGATGCGCTTGACGCGGTCCACTGCGGTCACTTTGTGGCCCGCGTGCAGCGTGATGCCGTGCTCGGTGTACCAGGACCAGTCGTTGAGCACGATCTCTTCGAGCATCTGTTCGCCCGCCAGCACCGGGCTGAGCAGGATGCGGTTGTAGTTCGGGTGCGGCTCGGCACCGAAGACGGTGATGTCGTAGAAGTCGGGCGCGATCTTCAGCAGTTCTTCGAGCGCCCGCACGCCAGCCATGCCGTTGCCCACCATCACCAGTTTCATTTTTTTCATCGTGACCACTCCTGTCAAAGTTCGAAGCGTTGTGGGTATCCGGCGCCAGGCCTGCATCAGGACGGACGCGTGCTCGTGGACACCGGTACACCGGAAAAGGGGTTGGGAATCAGGAACCGGTCGGGAACCGGGGCGGTACAGGCCCTGGGGCCGGTTGCCGCTGTTTCACTGGGCACGTCGTTGTGCGCAGACCCGCGACGCTGCGGTCGGGGTTGGACGCTTCGTCACGTCTGGTCTGTTAAAAGCAAAAGGTATGCCATGCCGTCGACGCCCCGCGACCGGTTGCGTCACCGATCCTTCCACGGGGGCGGTCTGCGCCGATCAGGCGCCTGCCGATTTCTCGCAAGTGATTGATTTGTATGCCATCTGTGCGTGCCTTGCACGACGACCCCCAGGTCCTGCATCCCCTGCGAAATGATCTCAGCGCCGTTGGCCTGACGGTGCTGAGCGAGGTGGATGACCGCAGCAAACTGGTGCAGGCCGTGGTGCGGGGCGCACCATATGCGGTGGCGGACGGGGTTCAGGGGGTGCCGACCTGGGCCATCCACTCGATCACGCACCGTTCCATGGCGTCTTGGCTGCGATGGGCCGAGCAGGTGTGATCCGCGCCCTCCAGGCGTTGCAGGGTGAGGCCGGGTACCCGGTCCCAGGCGCGCCAGGCGGCGTCGTTCCGAATCAGCTCTTCGAAGGCCTGGGCGGTGAGATCGTGTTCGCTGAGCAGCAGCAGCAGGTGTCCACCAAAGCCATGCCAGGCCATCGCCATGCGGCGTGGGTAAGCGGCCGACGTTGCTGCTGGTTTGAGCAGGAGCAGCAACTGGTGGGCCAGTTCCCGAGCCGCGCGCCATCCCACACCGCCGGCGAGCAGCTTGCGCCAAAAATCTGCCGCCAGCACACGCTGCCGGTAGTAGTGCTTGACTTGTGCTCTGGCCATGGCGGTCTCGGACGCGATCCAGGGATTGAGCAAAGCCAGCCCGCTGATCCGGGCATCGGAGCGGGCTTGCATGTACAGCAGGCTGGCCGACGCACCGTCGCACAGGCCCCAGAGCACCACCTGTTCGACCTCCGGAGCGCTGTGCAGCAGTTGTTCGATCGCAGCGCCGATGTGTGCTTCGCTGTGGTCGAATGCCACCGGTTCGCCGGGACTGTCGCCCAAGCCGGGAAAGTCAAAGCGCAGACTGGCAAAGCCTTCGCCTGCCAGGCGTCGGGCCAGTGACACGCTTTGCCGGTGGCTGCCCACGCGGCACTGGGCGCCGCCCTGGATGATGAGCAAGCCGACCCGGCGGATCGGTGTGCTCACGGGAGTACCTTCGCCCTGCGGGCTGCGGTGCGAGCTGGCTTGGGGGCGGCCCGGCGCTGCGCTCACTGGAGTACCTCCGCCCTGCGGGCTGCGGTGCGAGCTGGCTTGGGAGCGGCCCGGCGCTGTGCTCATGCCCGGTCGGCACACGATGCCGAGCATGCGGGCATCGGCCATTTTGATGGTGACGGGGGTTTCGTTCAGCGCCATCATGCGGCGTCGGTTTCCGAGGCCGCCAGCGCGTCCAGCGTCACTTGCATGAGCTCGGGCGCCTCTTCCAGGCCGACGGTCTGCCAGAAGGCAGGCGCTTTCACTGTGCTGTGGGCCACATCCCAGCCGGCTGCCTCCCAGGTGCGTTTCAGTTCCAGTGCCCTGCTGCTCGGGACGGGATTCGCCTGCTGTGTGACGTCCACCCAAATCAATTTGCCGCCGGGGCTGCGGGCCGAAGGCGCCAGCCGTGCCGAAGTCAAATCCTTGGCCAGTGGCTGGCTCAAGCTGTACCCGGCGATTTCGACCGGCGCGCCTGCGTTGGGCCGTTGGGACGCAGCAGGTTCTGAAGACCGATCTGATCGTGTCCATTGCTGGGCCAGGCCCAGGCGCAGGAACTGCTGCAGTTGAATGGCTCCACTGTGCACCGGCTGCCACCAAAGAAGATCCGGCGTGTGCGCAAGGGATGCAGGAAGGGATGCCATCAGTGCGCAGCTCAACAGCGCGCCGCTGCGGCAACCCCACAACCAGGGCGCTCGGTCATTGCGCTGCGTGAGCCAGTCGCAGGCCAGGCGTGCATCACTGAGCCAGGTCGCCCAGGTGGCATCGGCGAATACGCCCTCGCTGTCGCCACAGCCGTACAGATCGATTTGCAGCACCGGGTGCCCCGACGCTGCCAGGGCGCGCGCCTGACGGGCCACCACGCGGCGGGTGGTGTTGAGCTCTTCGGCAAAGGGGTGCAAGTAGAGAACGGGACGCCGCACGGGCCGTTCATCAGAGGGCCGGTGGTACAGGCAATAGCGCGAACCGTTGTCGGTGGCGAGAAAAAAGGCCTCCGGAACGCGCTGGCCGTGGGGAGCGCTCACTGAAGTACCTTCGCCCTGCGGGCTGCGGTGCGAGCTGGCTTGGGAACGGCCCTGCGCTGCGCTCACTGGACTACCCTCCGTGCTGCGCACTGCGGGGCTGAGCGCCTTGGGAACGGCCCGGCGGCGCTCATGCCTCGCGGGTTTTCAGGTGCTCGTCCACCGCGCGGCTCAAACTCCCCACTGTGGCAAAGACGCTGGCGTTGAGTTGGTCGTCTGGAAACACGATGTCGAACCGGCTCTCCAGTCCGGACACCAGGGCGAGAACGGCCATGGAGTCCAGTTCGGGCAGTGAACCCAGCAGGGGTGTTTCTGGTGAAAAAAACCTTGATCGGCCTTGCAGGTTCAGCGCCTCGTCAATCACGTTGCGCACGAGTTCAAGAGTGGTCATGGTGTCGCGGTGGGTGTACGGCAATCATCCCGGATTCTAGTTGCCGCAGCCACCGGTGCCACCCACCGGTGCCACCGGGTGACGCGCCGCAGGCGCGGCGCGGGGGTGGTCACTTGAATCCGGCGCGGTCCAGCATTTGCTGAACCTTGGTCAGGTTCTTGGCCACCACGCCCAGTGCAATGGTGTCTCTTTTGAAGTTGTCACCGCCCAGTGCCGTGAGGGCAGGGTTGTTGATCTGTACGCCAGTGGCCGTCGAGTACTCGTTGTTGCTTTCGGCGAACTGAGTCTGTGCAAACGGTGTGGCGAGAAACTCCATGAACGCAATCGCGTTGTCGCGGTTCGGTGCGTGCCGGGCCACGGCCCCGCCTGCGATGTTGACATGCGTGCCGGTGGTGGCCTGGTTGGGATGGACGATGCGAACACGGTCCATGACGGCCCGGTCTTCGGGCTTGCTGGACCTCAGCAAGCGAGCGGCGTAATAGCTGTTGGTGATGGCCACGGCGCATTCACCCGAGGCCACGGCGCGGATCTGGTCGGTGTCACCCCCTTTGGGTGCACGCGCCATGTTGGCCACCACGCCCTTGAGCCAGTTTTCGCCGTTCGCATCGCCCAGACGCTCGACCACGGTGGCGAACAGCGACAGGTTGTAAGGGTGCGAGCCCGAGCGGGTGCACAGCAGGCCCTTGAGCTTGGGGTCGGCGAGCTGTTCGTAGGTGGCCACGTCGGCGGCCTTCACACGCTGCGGATCGAACGCAATCACGCGGGCGCGGGTGGAGAAGCCGGTCCAGGTCACACCGTCTTTGGTGGCATCGGCGCGCAGGTGGGCGGGGATGGCCGCGTCCAGCTTGGCCGACTTGATCGGCTGAAACAGACCCTGGCTGTCGGCACTGGCCATGCGTGCCGCGTCCACCATCAGAATCACGTCGGCCGGCGAGGCGGTACCTTCGGCCTTCAGACGGGCCACGATGCCCGCATCGTCCGCTTCCACGCGGTTGATCTTGATGCCGGTGGTCTTGGTGAAGGTGTCGTAGATCACCTGATCCGTCTGGTAGTGGCGGGCCGAGTACAGGTTCAAGACCTTGTCTTGTGCGAGGGCAGGGGATTGCGCGACCAGGGCAGCGGCGGCGGTTGCAAGGACAATCGGGAGTTTGGCGAAGTAGCGCATGGAGACTGGCTTTCAGCGTGTTGGGATGAAAAACCGCTGCGGCTGGAGCAGCCCGGCGCAGCGGTAACGGATAAAGACGAAACAATGTTAACACAAACACGAATTGTTCTTAATAAGATGCTTGTTGCTGGTGGGCTGCTGGCCGTGCTGGCAGGCTGCTCTTCATTGCCCCCCAGCGTGCCCGAACTGCCCACCCCGCCCACCGTGACGCCACCGGTGGTGGAACCGGCTCGCCGGGCTCCGCGCCTGGGCCTGGCGCTGGGCGGCGGCGCGGCGCGCGGTTTTGCGCATGTGGGCGTGATCCAGGTGCTGGAGCAAAACGGCATCCGGCCCGACCTGGTGGTGGGCACCTCGGCGGGCAGCCTGGTGGCGGCGTTGTATGCCAGTGGCAAGAACGGTGCCGAGCTGGAGCGGGCCGCACTGGCCATGGAAGAGGCGACGCTGACCGACTGGACCCTGCCCCTGCAGGGGCGCGGCATGTTGCGCGGCGAGGCGCTGGCGCGCTATGTGCGCCAGGCGGTGGACGGCAAACTGATCGAGCAGATGGTGCTGCCGCTGGGCATCCTGGCCACCGATCTGGGCAGTGGGCAGGGCACGCTGTTCCGCCGGGGCGACGCGGCCCAGGCGGTGCGCGCCTCCAGCGCAGTGCCGGGCGTGTTCACCCCGGTGGCCATTTCCGGACGCGAGTATGTGGACGGCGGTCTGGTCGCGCCGGTGCCGGTGAGCCAGGCCCGTGCCATGGGGGCCGAGGTGGTGCTGGCGGTGGACATATCCAGCGACCCAGAGGGCAACGAAGCCAGCGGCCTGCTCGGGGTCATGCTGCAGACGACGGCCATCATGGGTCAGAGCATCAACCGCCACGAACTCAAGGGCGCCGACGTGGTGCTGCGCCCGGCGCTCAGTGGCGTGGGGGGGGCGGACTTTTCGGCCCGCCAGCGCTCCATCGCGGCCGGGCGGGTGGCCATGCAGGCGGCACTGCCGCGCCTGAAGATCGAACTGGCCAAGCTGCGCCTGGTGGGCGGCTGATCCGGCCATAAAAAAAGCCCCCGCCTTGCGGCAGGGGCTTGAAGGGGTCCGATGAAATCGAATTTCGAAAAGGACCCGAGGAGACAACCAGAAGAATCCAGAAGAATCGGGTGGGGCGGCTGGCACCGCTCTTTTTCAAGTCAGGTGCCCGTCGCCCGTGGTTTCATTGTGAAGGCCTGGACCGTGGTCACGGCTTCGATCAGCGGGCTTGAACCCGCGCATTTCAACGCTTCTTGGCGGCGGTCTTGGTGGCGTTGACGGCCTGGGTCGTCACGGTGTTGAAGTTGGCTTCGGCCATTTCGGTGGCTTGTTTGACGGCCTTCTGCACCGACTCCATGGCGCTGGTGGCGGCAGACACGGCGCTCTTCATCACGGCCACGGCGGTCTCGGAACCGGCGGGGGCGTTTTTGGCGGCACTGTCGACCACGGACATGAACTTCTTCTGAGCGTCCGTCGCCTGGGCTTCAGCGGCCTTGCCGAACTCGGCGCCGGTGCCCGAAGCGATGTCGTACAGGTGACGGCTGTAGGCCATGGTCTTCTCGGCCAGGGGCTGCATCAGGCTGGCTTGCAGGGTCAGCAGTTCCTGGGCGTCCTTCACCGACAGCAGGGCTTGCGTGCTGTTGGCGGACTCGTTCAGCGCGGCCTTGGTGGCTTGCAGGTTCAGTTCCACCAGCTTTTCCACGCCTTCAAAGGCTTTCTGGGTCAGGCCGAAAATGGTTTCGATGTTGGCTTTTTGTGCGGCGACGATTTGTTCAGCGGTCAGCATGGTCAATACTCCATTAAAAAAAAGAAGGGCCAGATGGTCAGTTGAGGGCTGCTCCCGAACGCCGCGCTGTCTCGACGCTGTTGTTCTTGTTCGCTTTGCTGCACTGCAACATAAATCGAATTATAGGGAGGCTTCTTGTGGGTGCAAGCGTTTTTTGCGGCCCGACAAGCATCTAGATGTAACTTTCTAAAACCCGACCAGCGCACCGCTGATGCACGCGGTGGACACAATGGGCTGATTTGCTTCGCCACGCTTGTGCCCCCTGTTGTGCACGCCTACTACGCCGATCACTTCATCCTGCCCTTGCCCGAGGGGCACCGCTTTCCCATGGCCAAGTACGGCCGACTGCGCGAGCGGATCGCCGCCGACCTGCCCCAGGTCCGCCTGGGCCAGGCGCTGCCGGTGAGCGACGGCGAACTGGCGCTGGTGCACACGCCGGTCTACATCAGCGCCATCCAGCACGGCACGCTGAGCGCGGCGGCCCAGCGCGAGATCGGCTTTCCCTGGAGTCCGGCCATGGCCGAGCGGGCGCGCCGTTCGGTGGGCGCCACGGTGCAGGCCTGCCGCGACGCGATGGCGGGGCAGGGGCTGGCGGCCAACCTGGCCGGCGGCACGCACCACGCGTACGCCGACAAGGGCAGTGGCTTCTGCGTCTTCAACGACGCCGCTGTGGCCGCCCGGCTGATGCAGGCCGAGCACGCGCGCCGGCACCGGGCGGGCGGTTTGCTGCGCGTGGCCATCGTCGATCTGGATGTGCACCAGGGCAACGGCACGGCGCGCATTTTCGCCACCGACGAGTCGGTGTTCACGCTGTCACTGCACGGCGCCAGGAACTTCCCGTTCCGCAAGGAGCCGGGCGACCTGGATGTGGAGCTGCCCGACGGCACCGGCGACGCCGCCTACCTGGAAGCGCTGGAGCGCGCGCTTGAAGAGCTGGAGCAGCGTTTCGATCCCGGGCTGGTGATCTACCTCGCGGGTGCGGACCCGCACGAAGGTGACCGGCTCGGGCGCCTCAAGCTCAGCTTCGATGGTCTGGAGGCGCGCGACCGCCGGGTGATGGACTGGGCCTGGCAGCGCCGCATACCGCTGGCCTTCACCATGGCCGGCGGCTACGGGCTGGACATGGAAGCCACGGTGCAGGTGCAGGTGAATACCTACCGCACGGCGCTGGACTACCACCGCCGCTGGCACGGACCGCCCCGGCCTGACGGCTCAGCGACAAGCGCTGGCGAACCCCGCTGGCACAATGCCGCGCCATGACCGCACCTGCCACCCGCCCCCAGGCCCGCCCGCGCAGCGACTACCGCGTGTTCCGCCCCATCGGCACGCGCTGGATGGACAACGA